>JAUHZL010000332.1 GCA_030425945.1 Alphaproteobacteria bacterium
CCGTTCCCCCAAACGGCTCCTTCGACACTGTCCCGTTGAAGCTCCGGCCGGGCACACGCCTCGACAGACACGCCACTTGCCGCCGCGTTCCCCCCAAGAGCGCGGCGGCTTTTTCTTTTCGGAAGATATAGTTGGAAGGTGACGCTCAGGCGCAGGCCGCGCGCTGCGCCTCTTCGCCGGCCTCGACCATGGCCTCGATCGCCAGCAGGATCGACGCGTGGCGATTGCCGAACCCGCGCGCGGGCAGCAGGACCTCGAACCCGTCGAAGGGCGCATCGGGCACCGGGCCGTCGGACTTCAGCATGGCGCGCAGCGCATCGCGGGCCGTGCGCACCTCGGCCAGCGTCCGCCCGAGAACGACACTGCCCAGCACCGAGGCCGCCGCCTGTCCCAGGGCACAGGCCTTCACGTCCTGTGCGAACTCCGTGATCACATCGTCGTCAAGGGACAGGTCGACCGTCACCGTCGAGCCGCAGAGCGGGGCGCGCTTGCGCACACTGGCCTGCGGATGATCCAGCCGCCCGACATGCGGAATCGAGGCAGCCAGCGCGAGGATGCGCGTGGAATAGAGCGACATCAGGTCGGCATCGGTGGACATTCGGCGTTCCTCGCGGCATCAGCGGGCGGCAATCCCGCGTGCGACAGGAGAGACCACATGTCCTTTGATCCCGCAACCCTGCGCTACGATGCGGCCGGTCTCATCCCCGTGATTGCCCAGGACGCCGAGACGCTGGAGGTCCTGATGATGGCCTGGATGAACGCCGAGGCCGTCGTCCGCACGCTGGAGACCCGGCGCGTGACCTACTGGAGTCGCTCGCGGCAGGCGTTCTGGATCAAGGGCGAAAGCTCGGGCCACACGCAGGCGCTGGTGGACCTGCGGGTGGATTGCGACCGCGATTGCCTGCTGGTGCTGGTCCGGCAGGACGGTCCGGCCTGCCACACGAACCGCCGGACCTGCTTTTATACTGCGGTCAGAGAGGGCTCCGAAGTGGAGCTGATGTCGCCGATGGCCTAGCGCAGCGGCGCGGTCAGGGCGGTCAGTGCGGCGCGCGGATCGTCGGCGCTCCAGATCTCGTCGCCGATGGCGAAGAAATCGGTCACCGGCGCAAGGCGCTCAACCGCGGCCACGGTCAGGCCGCCTTCGGCGACCACGGGCAGTTCGATCATCTCGGACCACCATGCGAAGAGGTCGGTCTCCGCCACGCTGCCGTCGCCGAGGCTGCCGCCCTCGACCGGGCCGAAGGCGATGTAGTCGGCCCCGGCTTCGCCCGCGGCCATGCCGGCGTGGCGCGAGGTGCCGCAATAGGCCCCGAGGATGACGTCGCTGCCCATCTCGTCGCGCAGCTTGCGCAGGCCCTTGCCGCCGTCGGGCAGGTGGACCCCGTCGAGGCCGTGCCGCTCGACCAGCAGGACGTGGCTGTCGATCACGAGGGGCACGTCGCGGGCATGGGCGACCTCGCGCAGCGCGTCGGCGGTCTTGCCGAGGAGGCGCTCGTCGCGGCTGGCCAGCGCCAGGCGCACGCAGGCGATCGGCATCGCGTCAAGAAGCCCTGCCAAGGTGCCGGGAAAGCTGTCCAAATCCACCACGGGAGGAGTGATGAGATAAAGCTGCGGCTGCTCGCGGTCCGACATGATCCGTCCCCTTTCGGCGTCCCGGTGTCCTATCGCCTGCGGGGCGCAACGGCAACGGGGATTGCGTCCCGGGCCGCTCCTTTCTACACCGCGTCAAACCGGAAGGATGCCCATGACCGACACCGTACCGCCCAGTCCCGCGATGATCCTCGTCCAGCCGCAGATGGGCGAGAACATCGGTGCCGCCGCGCGGGCGATGTGGAACTTCGGGCTGGACCGGATGCGTGTCGTCGATCCGCGCGACGGCTGGCCGAACGAGCGCGCCGTGGCGCTGGCGAGCGGCGCGGGCCGGCTGCTGGACGAGGCGGCGATCTACCCGACGACGGCGGAGGCGACCGCCGACATCGATTATCTCTTTGCGACAACCGCCCGGCAACGCGGTCTGACGAAGCCCGTGGTCTCGCCCGAGCGGGCGATGGTGATGGCCCGGGAAATGATCGCGCAAGGTCAACGGGTTGGCGTGCTGTTCGGGCCCGAGCGCGCCGGTCTGGAGAACGCCGACATCGCGCGTGCCTCGGCGATCGTGTCGGTCCCGGTGAACCCGGCCTTTCCGTCGCTCAACCTCGCGCAATGCGTGCTGCTGCTTGGCTACGAGTGGGTGCGCGCCACCACCGAGGTGCCGGGCGAGGTGATGGAGATGGCCAAGACGCGCTACGCCAACGGGATCGAGCGCGAGAAGCTGGGCGACCATGTCGAGGACATGCTGGGGCAGGCCGGGTTCTTCTTCCCGGAGGACAAGGCCCCGCACATGAAGCAGTCGCTGCGCAACATGTGGGGGCGGCTGCCGCTGACGCTGGCGGATGTGCAGATCCTGCACGGAATGCTGCGGCAGTTCGCGCGCTGGAAGGACGGGACGAACCGCCCATCTTGAGCGGGGCCGGACCGGGCGCCGCAGGGCCCGGCCGCAACGAGACAGACGAGGACAGGACGGATGGCAGACCGAAAACTCTTCGAAGAGGTCAGTGAGGGCGCGGCGCGGACCGCGGCGGCGCCGGGCGGGCTCGACCGGGACCGGCGGGCGGCGCGGGGGATGATCCGCAACTGGCTGGGGGCGCTCTTCGTGCTCGTTGTCCTGATGATCGCGGTGGGCGGCATGACGCGCCTCACCGACTCCGGCCTGTCGATCACCGAGTGGCGTCCCGTGACCGGGGCCATCCCGCCGCTGAACGAGGCGCATTGGGTCTCGGAGTTCGAAAAGTATAAGACGATCCCCGAATACCAGCTTCAGAACCGCGGCATGACGCTGGAAGAGTTCAAGGTCATATATTGGTGGGAATGGGGGCACCGGCAGCTCGGGCGCGTGATCGGGCTGGTCTGGGCGGTCGGGTTCTTCTTTTTCTTTGTCACCCGGCGCATTCCGACCGGCTGGACGCCGCGCCTGTTGGGGCTGGGCGCGCTCGGCGGGCTGCAGGGCGCGATCGGGTGGTGGATGGTCTCGTCCGGGCTGACCGGGCGGATGCTGGACGTCGCGTCCTACCGGCTGGCCACGCACCTGGGCCTCGCGTTCTTCATCCTGGGTCTGATCGCGTGGTACATGATGCGCCTCGGGCGCAAGGAACCGGCGCTGATGCAGGCGCGGCGGCAGGGCGACGGGGGTCTTGCGACGCTCACCGGCGCGCTGCTGGTCGTGGCGGCGGTGCAGATCCTGCTGGGCGCGCTGGTGGCCGGGATCGATGCCGGGCGCGGCTTCACCGACTGGCCGCTGATGGCGGGCGGCCTGCTGCCGCCCAAGCCGCTGGGCCTCGAGCCGCTGTGGTCGAATTTCTTTGAAAACGCGGGGCTTGTGCAGTTCAATCACCGCGTGGCGGGCTACGTGCTGTTCCTGTTCGGGCTGGTGGTCTGGCTGCGCGGCCGCCGCAGTCCGCACCGGCGCACGCAGGCCGCGTTCAACATGATGATGGCGATGATGCTGGTGCAGGTGGTGCTGGGCATCGTGACCGTGATGCATTCCGCCCCGGTCGGGCTGGCGCTGCCGCACCAACTGGGGGCCGTCCTGCTGGTCGTGATGATCCTGCGGGCCCGGTTCCTGTCGATCTACCCGGATGTCCAATCGCTGCGAGGGGCTTGAGATGGCTGCATATGACGCGCTGATGGCCTTTCAGCGCCAGACCGAGGCCCTGGCGAGCATCGCCGGCCGCCTCGGCTGG
>JAUHZL010000333.1 GCA_030425945.1 Alphaproteobacteria bacterium
GCCGCTGCACACCATGACCAGCTACCAGGCGGCGACCGCCGGCCTCGGGCTGGTGCCGGAAGACCGCCGCATCATCCCCGGCCTGACGGTCGAGGAGAACCTGAAGCTGGCGCAGATCGCCCCGCCGGTCGGCTGGTCGCTCGAGCGGCTCTACACGCTCTTCCCGCGCCTCGGCGAACGCCGGATGCAGGAAGGCGTGACGCTGTCGGGCGGCGAGCAGCAGATGCTGGCGATTGCCCGGGCGCTGGCCCGCGACATCAAGGTGCTGCTGCTCGACGAGCCCTACGAGGGCCTCGCCCCGGTCATCGTGGACGAGATCGAGAAGACCCTGCGCGTGATCAAGGAGCAGGGGATGACCACCATCCTCGTCGAGCAGAACGCCGTGCGCGCGCTGCAACTGGCGGACCGGGCGATCATCCTCGACACCGGCACCATCGTCTTCGACGGCTCGGCCAAGGAAGTGCTCGACAACAAGGAACTGCGCGAGGAATACCTCGCCATCTGACGGGTCACCCCCCCGACGACCCGACGGCCTGGGCCGCTCCTGACGGGGCGGCCTTTTCGCGTGGCGGGGCGGTCGCGGCAGGGTGCCCCCGCGTCACCCCGGGCGTATCCGACCCTTTCCCTTGGCCTTCACCGGGTCTATAGGGAGGCGAGACCCGGCACAGCGTCAGCCGACCCGACCGGGCGAGGGACCGATCACAAGAGACGGATTTGAGGGCGGAATGAGCAAGCAGTCCCACGAGAGCGACGTGGCCTTCATCAAGGCGCTGGCGGAGCTTCTGCGCGAGAACGAACTCAGCGAACTGGAAGTGAAGCGCGAGTACGGCGACGATGACAGCCTGACCGTGCGCGTGGCGCGCACCCTGACCGCCGCGCCCGTCGCGGCCCCGGTGCAGGTCGCCGTGCCGCAGGCCGCCGCGCCCGCAGCCGCCGCCCCGGCACAGGCCGCGCCCGCCGCAGCCGCCGACGATCCGGCCCAGCATCCCGGCGCCGTGACCTCGCCGATGGTGGGCACCGCCTACCTGCAGCCCGAGCCGGGCGCGCCCTCTTTCGTCAAGGTCGGCGACAGCGTCAGCGAGGGCCAGACCGTGCTGATCATCGAGGCGATGAAGACGATGAACCAGATCCCCGCGCCGCGCGCGGGCAAGGTGACCCGAATCCTGATCGAGGACGGGGCCCCGGTCGAGTTCGGCGCCCCCCTGATGATCATCGAGTAAGCCCGCGATGTTCAAGAAGATCCTCATCGCCAACCGCGGCGAGATCGCCCTGCGCGTGATTCGCGCGGCACGGGAAATGGGCATCGCCACGGTGGCCGTCCACTCGACCGCCGACGCCGACGCGATGCACGTCCGGATGGCGGATGAAAGCGTCTGCATCGGACCGCCGCCCTCGGGCCGCAGCTACCTGTCGGTGCCGGCCATCATCTCGGCCTGCGAGATCACCGGCGCCGAGGCGATCCATCCCGGCTACGGCTTTCTCAGCGAGAACGCGAGTTTCGTGCAGATCGTCGAGGATCACGGCCTGAAGTTCATCGGTCCGTCCGCCGCGCATATCCGGATCATGGGCGACAAGATCACCGCCAAGGACACGATGAAGAAGCTGGGCGTGCCCTGCGTGCCCGGCTCGGACGGCGGTGTGCCGGACATGGAGACCGCGCGCACCGTGGCCGCCGAGATCGGCTACCCGGTCATCATCAAGGCGACCGCCGGCGGCGGCGGGCGCGGCATGAAGCTGGCCCGGACCGCCGACGAGCTGGAGCGCGCCTTCCAGACCGCGCGCTCGGAAGCCAAGGCCGCCTTCGGCAATGACGAGGTCTACATCGAGAAGTATCTCGGCAAGCCGCGCCATATCGAGGTGCAGGTGTTCGGCGACGGCCGGGGCCGGGCCGTGCACCTGGGCGAGCGCGACTGCTCGCTCCAGCGCCGCCACCAGAAGGTCCTGGAAGAAGCCCCCGGTCCCGCGATCGACGCCGAGACCCGCGCCCGCATCGGCGCGACCTGCGCGAAGGCGGTCGGCGACCTCGGCTACGAGGGCGCGGGCACCATCGAGTTCCTCTACGAGAACGGCGAGTTCTACTTCATCGAGATGAACACCCGTCTGCAGGTCGAGCACCCGGTGACCGAGGCGATCTTCGGGGTCGACCTCGTGCAGGAGCAGATCAAGGTCGCCGCCGGGCAGCCGATGTCGTTCCGGCAAGAGGACCTCGTCGTGAACGGCCACGCCATCGAGGTGCGGATCAACGCCGAGCGGCTGCCGAACTTCGCGCCCTGTCCGGGCCGGATCACGCAGTACCACGCGCCGGGCGGCCTCGGCGTGCGGATGGACAGCGCGCTCTATGACGGCTACCGCATCCCGCCGCATTACGACAGCCTGATCGCCAAGCTCATCGTCCATGCCCCCGACCGCAAGGCGGCGCTGGCGCGGCTGGCGCGCTCACTGTCGGAGCTGATCGTGGACGGGGTGGATACCACGGTGCCGCTGTTCCGCGCGCTGCTGGCCGAGCCGGACATCCAGAGCGGCAACTACACCATTCACTGGCTGGAACACTGGCTGGAGACCCATCTGACCTGAGCCAGCCGGAGGACCGACGGCCGGAATGACCGCCCTGACCGCCGAACTTCTGTTGCAGGCCTATGCGCTGGGGGTCTTCCCCATGGCCGAACACCGCGGCGCCGAGGAGGTCCAGTGGATCGATCCCCGGCGGCGCGGCGTGATCCCTCTGCAGGGCTTCCACATCTCGCGCAGCCTGCGCAAGACGCTGCTGACGCGCCCCCACGAGGCGCGCCTGAACCACGATTTCGCCGGCTGCGTCGCGGCCTGCGCGGATCGTCCCGAGACCTGGATCAACGACGAGATCTTCGCGGCATACGTCGCCCTGCACGAGCGCGGCCACGCGCATTCGCTGGAAATCTGGGCCGACGGCGAGATGATCGGTGGGGTCTACGGCGTGACGCTGGGGGCGGCGTTCTTCGGGGAAAGCATGTTCTCGCGCCGCCGCGACGGCTCGAAGATGGCGCTGGCCTGGCTGGTTGCGCGGCTGCGCTACGGCGGCTTCCGCCTGTTCGACACCCAGTTCGTGACCGAGCATCTGCACAGCCTCGGCGCCGTCGAGATCAGCCGCGCCGAGTATCACGGCCAGCTCAACGCCGCGCTGCGCAGTTTCGCCCGGATCGAGGCGATGCCGGACGACACGCGCCCGGCGGACCTGTTCGGCTGAGCGCCCTCAGGGGCGGGGACGCGGACGCAGCGAGGTTTCCGGCGCGTGATCGCCCGGACGCGCGGTCTCCTGCGCGACCTCTTCGGCGGCGGCTTCGGCCTCGGTCAGTTCGGGCAGCGCCTCGTCCGGGGCGGCCCCGCAGCGCAGCGCCCAGACGTCGTAGCGCGGGTGGTCGAGCGCCATCAGCGCGGGGGACGAGGCGATCATCCAGCCCTTGAACAGCGTCTCGCGGTCGGCCGCCGCGGTGCCCGCCGGACGTTCGGTGATGGTGAGATAGACGAAGGCGTCCGAGGTCGGCGTCTCGGTCGGGTAGCGGCACTCGCCCATCGTCACGTCGATGCGCCCGACGCTGCCGGTCTCGCCCGCGGGCAGGGCGAGGTCCTGCACCCGGCCGGTCATCTTGTCGAGCACGCGAACCGTGCCGACCGCGCCGGTGGTCACCTCGATCTGCTGCTCGAAGGTCTGGAAGGCCTCGTCGGCAAGCGCCTGGTTCGGCTCGAAGCTGAAGCCGTCCTCGGGCAGGGTCTCCAGCGTGATGCCGTCGTCC
>JAUHZL010000334.1 GCA_030425945.1 Alphaproteobacteria bacterium
GCATAGACGAGTTGCAGGGACGGGGTGTCCTCGATCAGAAGCAGGCTTCCCGTGGAGGTCATGTCGAAGGTCATTGGGGCTCGGGGATGGTCTGGCGGCGATGGTGGAGCGGCGCGAGAACGCGGTCGGTCTCGGCGGCGACGAGGGGCCCGAGGCGGGCCAGTTCGGCCCGGTCCCCGGCATGGGAGGCGGAGTTGACCGCGCTGACGAGGTGATGCAGCGGCGCCGCGCCGACCGCGCCCGACAGCGAGATCAGCACGTGCGAGGCCCCGCGCGCCTCGGCCCGGTCGCCCCCGGCGCAGGCCGTCGCCAGCCGCGCGGCGCTGCGGGCGAGGTCGGCGATCAGCCGGTCGAGCAGCTCGCTCGATTGCAGCGGCCCGGCGATGTCGAGCAGCGCGTCGATCCGCTCGGGGTCGAGCGGCGGCGTGGCGGGGTCCGGCGCCTCGGCGGGCGGCTCGTCGCCGGGGCGCTTGCCGAAGGCGCGCAGCGCGGCGCTGAACACCCCGATGTCCATGATCGGCTTGGCGATGATCCCGTTCGCCCCGGCGGCATAGATCGCGTCGCGGTTGGCCTTCAGCACGTAGGCGGTCAGCGCCACCAGCGGCATCCCGGCGGTCGGGCCCTGCCGGCCCCGGATCGCGCGGATCACCTCGATCCCGTCGAGGCGGGGCATCTCGATGTCGATCAGCGCGAGGTCGAAATCCTCGCGGTCGAGCCAGTTCAGCGCCTCGATCCCGTCGTCGGCGATGCGGTATTCCGCGCCGAGCGTCTCCAGCATCTGCGCGGCGAGAAGCTGGTTGGTCTCGTTGTCCTCGGCGACCAGAACCTTCAGCCCGGTCAGGTCGGTCAGCTCGGCGGTGCCGTCGCGCGGCGGGGCGGCGCGGACATGGCGCGCCGGGCTCCACGCGCGTTCCGGCAGCAGCAGCGTCGCCTCGGCCCCGCCGCCCTCGCGGTTGGTGATGCTCAGCCGCCCGCCCAGCCCGTCGGCCAGATGCTTGGCGATGTAGAGCCCCAGCCCCGAGCCGGGCTGCGCCGAGCCCTGCGGCCGTCCGGCGAACTGGAAGAGCTGCGCCAGCGCCGCGTCCGAGAAGCCCGGCCCGTCGTCGAGCACGCGGAAGCGCAGCTCGCCGCCGGGCCGCAGGTCGACCGCCAGCGTGGCACCCTCGGTCCGGGCGTATTTCAGCGCGTTGCCGATCAGGTTGCCCAGCACCCGCTCCAGCGCGATGCGGTCGATCGACAGCACCTGCGGCAGGCCCTCGGCCTCGGTCACGGCAAAGCCCATCTGCCCGGCCTCGGCATGGCCGCTCCAGCGCGACGACAGGTCCTTGAGGAACCGCCCGAGGTGCAGGTTGCTCGGTGCGTGGCCGGGACCCGCGCCCGCGCCGTCGAGATGGGTGTCGAGCAGGTCCTCGACCAGCCGGGCCAGCACCTCGCCCGAGCTGCGCACCCGGTCGAGCTGGGCGCGCACCTTGCCGTCGAGCGCGTCGCGGTCGATCATCCGAAGCCCGCCGATCACGTCCGACATGGCCGAGCGCAGGTCATGCGCGAGCAGCGACAGCGAGCGGTCCGGACCCGCCTCCGGGCCGAGCTCCGGCGGGGTCGGATCGGTGGGGTCCTCGATCTTATCCTGCGTTGCGCGCGACACGTTTCCGTCGCCTCATGGTTGCACGAGGCCTGTCTAGCGCATTCGGTCCCGCACCGGAAGCTGTCTTAAAGTCAGTCTCCCGGTGCGTCTTTGCCGGGGCCGCGCCCCGGGTGTCAGGCGGCCGGGTAGCCGAGGCCCTTCAGCGCCACCGCGATCTCGTCGAGGATCGCCGGGTCGTCGATGGTCGCGGGCATCTTGAACTCCTGCCCGTCGGCGATCTTGACCATGGTGGCGCGCAGGATCTTGCCCGAGCGGGTCTTCGGCAGCCGTTCCACCACGCAGGCCAGCTTGAACGCCGCGACCGGACCGATCTGGTCGCGCACCAGCTTCACGCAGTCGGCGACCACCTCGGCGGCGGGCCGGGTCGCGCCCTTGTTCAGGCACAACAGGCCCAGCGGCAACTGGCCCTTCAGGTCGTCCGCGACGCCGATCACCGCGCATTCCGCGACATCGGGATGGCTGGCGAGCACCTCTTCCATCGCGCCGGTCGACAGGCGGTGGCCCGCGACGTTGATGACGTCATCGGTGCGCGCCATGATGTAGAGATAGCCGTCCGCGTCCTTCATGCCCGCGTCGCCGGTCTCGTAGTAGCCGGGGAAGGTGGTCAGGTAGGACTTGCGGAAGCGCGGCTCGGCGTTCCACAGCGTCGGCAGGGTGCCGGGCGGCAGCGGCAGCTTGACCGCGATCGCGCCCAGCTCGCCCGCGGGCATCGGGTGCCCGGCCTCGTCGAGGATCTGCACGTCGTAGCCCGGCATGGCGACCGAGGGCGAGCCGATCTTGACCGGCAGTTCCTCGATCCCGAGCGGGTTCGCCGCAATCGCCCAGCCGGTTTCGGTCTGCCACCAGTGGTCGATCACCGGCACGCCCAGCTTGGCCTGCGCCCATTCGATGGTGGCGGGGTCCGCGCGCTCGCCCGCGAGGAACAGCGCCTTCAGCGAGCCGAGGTCGTAGTTCCCGATCAGCGTGCCCTGCGGGTCGTCGCGCTTGATCGCGCGGAAGGCGGTCGGCGCGGTGAACAGCACCCGCACCTTGTGGTCGCGGATCACCCGCCAGAAGGTGCCCGCGTCGGGGGTGCCGACCGGCTTGCCCTCGAAGACGACGGTGGTGTTGCCGTGGATCAGCGGGCCGTAGCAGATGTAGCTGTGGCCGACGACCCAGCCGACATCCGAGGCGGCCCAGAACACGTCGCCCGGATCGACGTTGTAGATGTTCTTCATCGACCAGTTGAGCGCGACGAGGTGACCGCCGGTGTGGCGCACGACCCCCTTCGGCTGGCCCGTGGTGCCCGAGGTATAGAGGATATAGGCCGGGTGGTTGCCCTCGACCGGGACGCAGTCGGCGGGGGCGACGCCGTACTGGAAGCCGTGCCAGTCGTAGTCGCGGCCCTCCTCGAGATGCGCCACTTCCTGCTCGCGCTGGAAGATCACGCAGAAGTCGGGCTTGTGCGCCGCCTGCGCGATGGCGTTGTCGAGGAGCGGCTTGTAATGGACCACGCGCCCCGGCTCCAGGCCGCAGGACGCCGCGATGATCGCCTTGGGCGTGGCGTCGTCGATGCGGACCGCCAGCTCGTGCGCGGCAAAGCCGCCGAACACGACCGAGTGGATCGCCCCGAGACGGGCGCAGGCGAGCATCGCCTCCAGCGCCTCGGGCACCATCGGCATGTAGATGATGACGCGGTCGCCCTTCTCGATGCCCTTGGCGCGCAGCGCGCCCGCCAGGCTGGCGACGCGGGTCTGCAGCTCGGCGAAGGTGATCGCGTGCTGGGTGTGGGTCAGCGGGCTGTCGTAGATGATCGCCGTCTGGTCGCCGCGCCCGGCCGCCACGTGGCGGTCCACCGCGTTCCAGCAGGTGTTGGTCAGGCCGTCGGCGAACCACTCGTAGATCGGGGCGGCCTCGTCCGACAGCGCCCGGGTCGGTGCGCGGTCCCAGTCGATGGCCTTGGCCTGCTCCATCCAGAACCCTTCCGGGTCCGCCTGCCACGCTGCATAGATATCCGAATATGCCAAGGCCGTGCTCCTCCGTCTCGTCCCGGGGCGCAGTATCCCCACGGTTGCCGCCCCGGCAAGCCTGCGGCCTGCGCCCGAGGGTCACAGGCGGCGCTAACACGCAGGGC
>JAUHZL010000335.1 GCA_030425945.1 Alphaproteobacteria bacterium
GTGTGGCGCTCTCGGCAGTGGACAGCGACGACACCGTGACGCTGATCTGCTTCGCGGCCGGCACCCATATCCTGACCAACACCGGCGAGGTGAAGGTCGAGGCGCTGAAGGTCGGCGACAAGGTTCTGACGCGCGACTCGGGCTACCAGAAGATCCGCTGGATCGGCCGCACCCGGGTCGAGGGCACCGGCCGCTTCGCCCCGGTGCGCATCGCCAAGGGCACCTTCTCGAACGAGCGGGACCTCGTCGTCAGCCCGCAGCACCGCATCCTGGTGTCGGACTGGCGCGCCGAGCTGATGTTCGGCGAGTTCGAGGTGCTGGTCCCCGCCAAGCACCTCGTCGGCACCGAGGGCGTGCAGAGCGACCCGCGCGCCGAGGTCGAGTACGTCCATATCCTGTTCGACCGGCACGAGGTGATCTTCTCGGAAGGTATCCCGACCGAGAGCTTCCACCCCGGCGACTACGCGGTGAACGGGCTGGCCGACGACACCCGCGACGAGCTCTTCGCGCTCTTCCCGGAACTGAAGTCCGAAACCTTCGACTACGGCCCCGCCGCCCGGCTGTCGCTCAAGCGCCGCGAGGCCGAGCAGCTGATCGCCGAGATGGGCCTGCCCCGGGCGATGGTCGCCCTCCACTGAGCCCCGGTCCCTGATCGACAGCGGGTCCGCCCCCCGGGGCGGGCCCGTTTCCGTTCCCGGCTTTGCCCGGAAGCGTCCAAGACGCTGCCACAATCGTCGGTCAGGGTGCCTGAAAGAAACGGGCAGTCGACCAGGGTTTTGGCAGACCATGATGGGTGAACCGACCTCCACACCGCCGCGCCGCTCGGGCGTGATGATCGATTCCGTCGCGGCGCTCGGCCTCGTGACCGGCTTTGCGCTGTCGGTCAGCCTTGCCGTGTCCGACAGCGGCGGCGGGGCGGCCATCGCCTCCGAGCCGCAGACGGCCCCGGCGCATGTCATCGCCGCGCCGGAAACGAAGCTCCTGCGCCGCGAGGGCCTGCAGATGCGGGTCGAGGCCTTTGCCCTGTCGGACGGCACGGTCTGGGAACGGACCCTCGTGCTGGATCAGGGCCGGGTCGCGCTGATCCACTGGACCGACCCGGAGGGCAACCCCGCCCCGCCGCCGGTCAGCTGGTAAGTGCGGCCGCGGCCGCCGCGGCAATCACGCCTTCCTCGTCGGTCGGCAGGACGAGCACCGGCAGCGACCCCGCCCCGATCTGGCGCGCGTTCGCGGCATTCGCGGCCGGATCGACGGCGAGGCCCAGCCAGCCTAGGCCCGTCAGCGCCTCGGCCCGGACCCGCGCCGAGTGCTCGCCGATGCCGCCGGTGAAGACCAGCCCGTCGAGCCCGCCCAGCGCGGCCGCCAGCGCGCCGATCTCGCAGCGGATGCGATAGGCGAAGAGCGCGATCGCCTCGGCCGCCTCGGGCGCGTCCGAGGCTTCCAGAACCCGCATGTCGTTCGACAGGCTCGACACCCCGAGAAGCCCGCAGTCCTTGTAAAGAGCCCGCGTCAGGCTCTTGGCGTCATGTCCCTTTTCCTCGATCAGCCAGAGCAGCACGCCGGGATCGATCTGGCCCGGCCGGGTGCCCATCGGCAGCCCGTCGAGCGCGGAAAACCCCATCGTCGTGGCGACCGAGCGCACGCCGTGCAGCGCCGCCATCGAGGCGCCCGAGCCGAGATGCGCCACGATCACCCGGCCCGCGTGCAGCGCGGGATGCTCCGCCGCAAGCACGCCCGCGATATGCTGGTAGCTGAGACCGTGGAAGCCGTAGCGCCGGACCCCCTCGTCATGCAGCGCGCGGGGGATCGCGAAGCGCTCGGCCTCGGGCGGCTGGGTGCGGTGGAAGGCAGTGTCGAAACAGCCGACCTGCACCGCCTCCGGGAAGGCCGCCATCGCCGCGCGCACGGCGGCGAGGTTGTGCGGCTGGTGCAGCGGCGCCAGCGACGAGAACCCGTCGAGCACGTCGAGCATCGCGCGGTCCAGCACCACCGGGGCCGCGAAGCGCGGCCCGCCATGGACGATCCGGTGGCCGACCGCCGCGACCCGGTGCCCGTGCAGGTGCCGCCCGAGCGCCCCGAACACCACCGGCAGCGCGTGCTCGGCGTCGGTCCGGCCGAGCGGCGTCGTCTCGCCCGCGACCACCAGCTTCGCCGTGGCCCCCAGCCCGTCCACCTGCCCGCGCAGGACCTCGGCAGGGACGGGATCGTCGGTGTAGAGGCCGAACTTGACCGACGAGGACCCGGCGTTGAGGACCAGCAGGCGGCTCACAGCGCGGCCTTCCGCGCCGCGTAGAGGGCCGCCACCGCGCAGGACGCCAGCCGCGCCTTCTCGTCATCGGCCCGGCTGGTCAGGATCACCGGCACCTGCGCGCCGATCACGACACCGGCGGCCTCGGCATGGGCGATGAAGGTCAGTTCCTTCGCCAGCATGTTCGCGGCTTCGAGGTTCGGCGCGACCAGCACGTCGGCCCGCCCCGCGACCAGCGACTTGATCCCCTTGGTCCGCGCGGCCTCGAGGTTCACGGCGTTGTCCATCGCCAGCGGCCCGTCCACCAGACCGCCGGTGATCTGCCCGCGCTCGGCCATCTTGGACAGCACGGCGGCATCGAGCGTCGAGGGCAGCTTGGGCGTCACCGTCTCGACCGCGCTCAGCACACCGACCTTGGGGACCTCGACCCCCAGCGTCCGGGCGAGGTCGATGGCGTTCTGCACGATGTCCACCTTGCATTCGAGGTCGGGCGCGATGTTGATCGCGGCGTCGGTGACGAAGAGCATGTGATCGAGCCCGGGCACGTCCATCACGAAGACATGGCTGAGCATCCGCCCCATGCGCAGGCCGCCCTCGCGCTTGACCACGTGTTTCAGCAGCACGTCGGTGTGCAGGTGCCCTTTCATCAGGGCGTGCGCCCGCCCTTCGTGGACCAGCGCCACGCCCCGGGCGGCCGCCGCGGAATGGTCCGGCAGGTCGATGATCTCCAGCCCCGAGATGTCCGCGCCGATCTCGGCCGCCGCCGCCGCGATCCGGCCCGCGTCCCCGATCAGGATCGGCGTGATCAGCGTATGGTCCCGCCCGAGGATCGCGCCCGCCAGCGCGTCGGCCTTCTCGGGCGAGATGACGGCGGTCGGGATCGGCGGCAGCGCCTCGGCCTGCGCCAGAAGGCGGTCGAACTGGACATGCCGCTCGACCACGAGACCCGGCACGCCGGTCGCGTCGAAGACGGTTTCCTCGGCGGGGGCCATCACCTCGGCCTCGCCCTCGACCAGCAGGACGCCATGCGCGGTCTCGACCCGCGTCGCCAGCCGCACCAGCCGCCCCGGCCCGAGGCTGAGCACCCGCACCGTCGTCACCAGCTCGTCGCCCGGCTGGGCATGGCCGTGAAAGGCCAGCGTCTGGCTGCGGTAGAGCGTGCCCGGCCCCGGCATCCGGTTGCCCAGAACCGACGAGATCAGCGCCGCCAGCCACATCGAGGGCGCGACCGCCTCCGGCACCCCGTCGCCGTCGCCGTCGGCATGCGGCAGGTGCATCGGGTTCAGGTTCCCGCTGGAATGGGCGAAGACGTAGAGGTCATCGGCGACGCAGAGCCGCCGCCCGGTTGCCTCCTGCCCGACGCGAAGGGCCTCGAACGGGATGGAACGGAACTCGGTCATGGCGCGGCCTCGGGGAAGATGCGGGTTGCGTTTCGCGCAGGGGTTGCACGGAAGCGTAACGATGTGGTGACCGC
>JAUHZL010000336.1 GCA_030425945.1 Alphaproteobacteria bacterium
TCAGTCCTCCCCTCGCGCCCCCCTTCAGCGGGAGGTCATCCGCCAAGAGATAGGAAGCAACGCCCCGGTCGCGCAAGCACGCGTGGGTTGCGAAACGCAACGTCAGACCGAGCGGTTCAGTGCCGGGTATCGGCCCCGCAATGCGCAGGTTCCGGATCGCGCGGGGCACCGCGGCCGGGGCAGGATGGGGCATCCCGGAGGTCCGCCATGCCCGAACTCGTCCCCGCGCTGCTGATGTTCCTGCTGCCGCTGGCCTACAGCCCCGGCCCGGGCAACCTGTTCTTCGCCGCGACCGGGGCGCGGTTCGGGCTGGCGGCGACGCTGCCCGCGAGCCTCGGCTACCACACCGCGACGCTGGCGGTGACGCTGGTCCTCGGGGCGGGGTTCCTGGGGGCCGTCGCCGCGGCGCCGCTGCTCGGCAGCCTGTTGCGCTGGGGCGGCGCGGCCTACGTGCTGTGGCTGGCGGCCGGCTTCGCCCGGGCGGGCGTGCTGCGCGACGCGGCCGAGGCGCGCCCGGCCACGGCCCGGGACGGGGCGCTGCTGCTTCTGCTGAACCCGAAGGCCTATGTCATCATCGTGCTGATGTTCGGCAGCTTCGGCGCGGAGGCCGCTGCCCTGCCCGGCGCGACGCTTCTGATCGCGGCGGTCTTCACCCTGAACAACCTCGTCGCCTTCACGCTGTGGACGCTGGCGGGCGACCTGCTGGGGCGCTGGTTCCGCGACGCGGGGGCGGCGCGGCGGCTGAACCTCGCCTTCGCCGCCCTGCTGGCCGGGGTCGCGCTGTGGCTGGCGGTGGGGTGACTATTCCGCCGCCAGCCCTTCGGTGAACTGGAGCCGGGCGAGGCGGGCGTAGAGGCCGCCCTCGGCCACCAGCTCGTCATGGGTGCCGGTGGCGACGATGCGCCCGGCCTCGAAGACGAGGATGCGGTCGGCCTTCTTCACGGTGGCGAGGCGGTGCGCGACGATCAGCGTGGTGCGGTCGGCCGACAACGCCTCGACCGCCTCCTGCACCGCGCGTTCGCTCTCGGCGTCGAGCGCGCTGGTCGCCTCGTCGAGAAGCAGCACGGGCGCGTCACGCAGGATGGCGCGGGCCAGCGCGATACGCTGCTTCTGGCCGCCCGACAGCATCACGCCGCGTTCGCCGACATAGGTGTCGTAGCCGTCGGGCAGCGCCGACAGGAAGCCGTGCGCGGCGGCGGCGCGGGCGGCGGCCTCGACCTCGGCATCGGTGGCGGCGGGGCGGCCGAAGCGGATGTTCTCGCGCGCGGTGGCGGCGAAGATCACCGGGTCCTGCGGCACCAGCGCGATGCGGCGGCGGGCGGCCTCGCGCGTGGTGTCGCGCAGGTCAACGCCGTCGAGCGTGATCAAACCGCCGTCCGGGTCGTAGAAGCGCAGCATCAGTTGCAGGACGGTGGACTTGCCCGCGCCCGAGGGTCCGACGAGGGCGACGGTCTCGCCCGGTTTCACCTCGAAGGACACGCCGTCGAGCACGCTGATGCCGGGCCGCGCGGGGTAGCTGAAGCGCACGTCGCGGAAGGCGATGCGGCCCTCGGCGCGCTCGGGCAGCGGCTGCGGTGCTGCGGGGTCCTGCACGGTGTCGATGGCGTTCAGCAGTTCCACCAGCCGTTCCGAGGCCCCGGCGGCGCGCTGCAACTCGCCGAAGATCTCGGACAGCGCCGCGACCGCGCCGGCGACCATCACCGCGTAGATGACGAACTGCACCAGCGTGCCGGTGGTCATCAGGTCGGCGCGCACGTCGCGCGCGCCCACCCAGAGGATGCCGACGATGCCGGTGAAGACGAGGAAGATGATGATGACCGTCATCAGCGCGCGCACGCCGACGCGGGTCTTCGCGCTGTCGAAGCTGCGCTCGGTCACGCCCGCGAAGGTGGCGCGGCTCTCGCGTTCGTGGGTGAAGGCCTGCACGGTCTGCACCGACAGGAGCGCCTCGGAGGCGTTGCCGGACGAGGCCGCGATCCAGTCCTGGTTCTCGCGGCTGAGGCGGCGCAGGCGGCGGCCAAGCACGAGGATCGGCACCAGCACCAGCGGCACCAGCAGCAGCACGAGGCCGGTCAGCTTGGCCGAGGTCAGGAGCATCAGCACCAGCCCGCCGACGAGGATCAGCGCGTTGCGCAGCGCGATCGAGACCGACGAGCCGATCACCGACAGGATCAGCGTGGTGTCGGTGGTGATCCGGCTGAGCACCTCGCCGGTCATGATCTGCTCGAAGAAGGCCGGGCTCATGCCGATGGTGCGGTCGAAGACCGACTTGCGGATGTCCGCGACCACCCGCTCGCCGAGGAGCGTCACGAGGTAGTAGCGCAGCCCGGTGCCCAGCGCGAGCAGGCCCGCGATGCCGACGGCGGCGCCGAAATAGGCGTCGAGAATCGTGGCGGTCTCGGACTGGAAGGCGTCGATCACCCGGCGCACCGCCAGCGGCAGGATCAGCGACAGCGCGGCGGTCAGCACGAGGGCGACGACCGCCCCGGCGGCCAGCCGGCCATAGGGCGCAATATAGGGGATCAGCGTGCGCAGCGCGCCGAGATTCCGGGACTTGGCCCGTTCCTTTTCGCCGTTGCCTGGCGGCATGTCGGGGGGGGTCGCTTGCGCCTGCGCGTCAGCCATCTACCGGTCGTCCTCCGTCGCCCGCGCCGTGCCGCACCGACCCGGCGATCCGGGCGCGGGCGGCCCCGCAGGCGGTGGAACGGCGCGAAGGGCCTGGAGCGGGTAGACGGAATCGAACCGACATAACCTGCTTGGAAGGCAGGGGCTTTACCATTAAGCTATACCCGCGTTGGTAGCGTGGAGGTATGACACTCGCCTGCCCGCGTCAATAAGGCGAAGACCGGAAGCCTGCGACACGCCTGCGCGGCCTGTCGGCCCGGCCCGACGCTCGCCGATCCGGAGGTCGGCCCCATTCCTGCCACAGTCGATTGTTAGCGTGATCGCAACAATAACGCAGCAGGAGGCAGATTTTCCATGAACAGGCTCGTAGCTCTTGTCGCCGTCACCCTCGGACTCGGGGCGGGCGCGATGCTGTCGGCCATGACCGACGCCCCCGTTCCCGTGATCGTCGCGGCGGCGGACTGATCCCCCGGGGCGCCCGTGCCTACGGCAGCGGGTCGCGGGTGCCCCACCCGTTTCTCCATGTTTCTCCCTGACCGGCCGCCGGTCCGACCTCCAAGCGGACCGGCGTTTCTCTTGCGCGCGGGTCAGCGGGCCACCGGCTCGATCAGGTCCGGCCCCTCGGCCCGGTTCGAGTTGACGCGGCGGTCGACCGGGTGGCGGGCGATGCGGGCCGCCGGGGCTGCCGTCATCAGCCGCGCCGCGCCCTTGCCGTCCTCGCCCAGCCAGAGCGCCCAGTCGTCGGGGGCGAGCGTCACCGGCTCGCGGTGGTGGATCTCGGACATGGTCGGACCGGCGGCGGTCGAGACGATGGCGCAGGTGGTCAGGCGCTGGCCGTCGCGCTCCCAGTCCTGCCAGACCCCGGCAAAGACCAGCGGCGCGCCGGAGGGGTCGTGGAAGTACCAGGGCCAGCGGGTGCCCTCGGCGTCCTTCGTCCATTCGTAGAACCCGGTCGCCGGGATCAGGCAGCGGCGTTCGCGGCAGGCGGCGCGGAAGGCGGGTTTCTCGGCGATGGTCTCGGCGCGGGCGTTGATCAGCAGCGGGCCGTCGGTGGGGGTCTTGTACCAGTGCGGCAGGAA
>JAUHZL010000337.1 GCA_030425945.1 Alphaproteobacteria bacterium
ACAGCACCACCGGGTCGCGCAGGATCACGTCCGTCACCGCCTGCCCGACCCCGCGCGCGGTCCAGGCCACGGCCATCAGCCGCAGGGTGCCGTTGAAGGGGCCGGGGTCATAGACCAGCGTCGCCAGTCCGGCAGCGTCCACCTGCACCGGACCGGAGAACCACACCGCCAGGTCCTCGGTCGGCGGCGGCGCCTCCAGCCGCGCATCGCCCGCGCCGTCGCCGCCCGAACGGACCACGCCCAGCGCGCCGTCGGTCGCATCGATAAGCCGCCCGTAGAGGTCGCGCAGCCCGACGCCGAGCCGCCGCTGACCGAAATAGTGTCCCTGCGGATCGGGGCTCTCGAAGCTGGTCAGGTTCAGGATGCCGACATCGACGGCGGCCAGCGTCAGCCAGGCCTGTTCGCCCGGCGCGGCCCCGGCGACGCGGACGCGCATCTCCAGCGGCGTGCCCGCGCGCTGCACCTTCGGCGCGTCGAGCGCGACCGACAGCGCCCGGTCGCCCGGATCGACGGCGGCATGGGCGAGGCCCAGCGCCCGCGTCGGCATCCGCGCCTCGCCGCCCACCGGCGTCAGCAGCGTCGCGGTGACATAGGCCCCGCTGCCCCAGGCGTCGGTCACCGGCATCTCGACGGCGATCTCGCCCGCCGTCACCGGCACCACGCGCCGGTCGATCAACCGGTCCGACAGCACGGTCACCAGCAGGGTGCCGTCGCTCTCGGGGGTGGCGCGCATCACGGCGGTGTCGCCGATGGCGTAGGTGGGCTTGTCCAGCGTCACGGCCAGCAGGTCCGGCGTGGCGCTGGCGTCATCGCCCGACCACCAGCCCGCGCTGAACGCGGTCGAGGCCGCGGCATAGGTCCCGTCCAGCCGCTCGACCTCCAGCTCGTAGCGCCCCCAGGCCACGGCCGCCTCGACCACGGCGCGGCCGTTCTCCAGCGTCAGATCCCCGGTGGCGACGCGCGTGCGGCGGGTCACCGGCTCCCACGTCCAGTCGCCGTAGAGCTGGTACCACTGGTAGCGCGTCTCGACCCGGTTCAGGGTCCAGCGCACAGCCATGTCCTCGGGCGCGAGGTCGGCGGACAGACCGACGATCTCGAACCCGGCGGTCCCGTTCTCGGGCGCGCTGTCCTCGAACAGCGGGCGCAGGCCCAGCAGCGGCGCAGTCGGGGCCAGCGGCATCGTGATCCGCCGCTCCACCGGGCGCGCGTTGCCCTCGCGGACCTCGACCGCCAGCCGCGCCTCGTAGGGGCGATCGGTCGTCGGCGGCTCCGGCAGGCTGACCGGCACCAGCGCCGCCCCGCCCGGCCCGGTCACCACCTGCGGCAACGGCTCGCCCACCGTCTCGGGCCTCTCGTCATGGCGGCCGAAGACGACGCCGGGGAAGCCCGGCAGCCCGGCACTGGGCGCGACGGACGCGAAGCCCGACACCGGCAGGTCCCCGGCCGGCGCGCCGAACAGGTAGTCGGCCTGCACCTCCAGCGGCAGAACCTCGCCCGGCGGCAGCAGCCCGTCCGGCACCGACAGCGTGACGTCGATCCGCTCAGGCAGGAAGTCCTCGACCAGCACCGTCTCGGTCACCAGCGGCGCGGCCTCCGGATCGGCATGCAGCGCGATCTTCCACGTCCCGCGCGGCACCGACAGGCCCAGCGGAAAGTCCAGCACATGCCCCCCGGCCCCGACCGGCTCGGACACCTGCCGGGCGTATTCCACCCCGTCCGGACGGCTCAGGATCGCGGTCAGCGGCAGGTCGGCCACCGCATCCGCCCGGCCGTCGCGGGCCAGGGCGGTGACATGGATCGTCTCGCCCACCCGGTAGGCCCCGCGCTCGGTCGTCAGGAACACGTCGATCGGCGGCGCGGCCGGGCGGCCCTCCACCCCCCGGTCGCTCAGGTCGAACTCGGGATCGGTCAGCGACAGGAAGGCGAAATCGTCCGCGCCCATCCGCACCGTCAGCAAGGCCGGCGCGGCGGCCCCGGTGCCCCGCGTCAGGCCGGGGGCGAACCCGGCGAAGCCATCCGCATCGGTGACCGCCGTCGCCAGCACCGCGTTCGCCCGGCTGACCAGTTGCACCTCGGCCCCGGCCTTGGGCCCGGTATCGGCCAGCGAGCGGACGGCGACATGCAGCCCGTCCGTGCCCTGCATCGTCAGCACGCCGAGGTCCGACACCACGAACCATTGCGTCGCGGGCGGGGTCTGGTCCTCGTCCGCACCCTGCGCGCTGACCCTGAGCGTATAGAGCCCCGGCGCCAGTGCCCCCACCGCCTCGCCCAGCGGCAGGCGGCTCGTCGTGTCGCGGTTCAACGCGCCCGTCACGGTGGCGGTCCCGTCCCACACGCGCTCGGCCTGGTTCTCGTCGAACCAGTCCACGTCCCAGCGCGACAGCGGCTTGCCGAACATTCCGTTGCGCTGCAGCGCCAGGATGTTCCGGTCGCTGACCTTCGACAGCACGAGGTCGAGCTCGGTGACGTTCACCGTGACCACCGGCAGCGCCGTAATCTCGGCCGCGGGCAGCACGTAGCCGCGCCCGGCGAAGCGCACCGCAGGCGTCCGGTCACGCACGTAGAGATCGAGCGGCACCGAGGCCATCAGCACCTCGCCCGAGGCGGCGGGCAGGCCTTCCCGGAACACCACGCGGTAGCGCTCGCCATGGGCTACCCCGTCGATACAGATCTGCTGGCCGTCGGCCTCGACCGCCAGCCCGGCGACCGGAACCTGCACGAAGGGGGTGTAGTCCACCCCCGCCTGCACGAGGTCCTCCGAGAAAGTCGCGCAGATGCGCGGCGCGGCACTGTCGCTGTCCACCCGGTGCTCGGTGATCCGGAAGCCGAAGCGGGCAATGGCGTCGTCCAACGCGTCCTGCAGGTCGAGACGCGGCGCGATGTCGTTCGCAAGGCGCAGGACCGGGATCGACTCCCGCCCGCGCCCGACGTCCTGCAGCGCCTTGCCGATCACCGCCAGCGCCGAGGCGCGCACCGGGGCCTCCCGCCCGCGCAGGTAACCGTTGATCCCGGCCGCGATGGCGGTCTCGCGCCAGCGCCGGGTCTCGCTGCCATTGCCACCCTCGATCAGCCCGGCCAGCCGGGCATATTCCACCCACTGGTCGGCCCGGTCGGTCAGGTTGATCGCAGCCCCCATGAAGCGCAGCGCCGATACCGGGTTGCCCGACTGCGCCGCATCGCGCGCGGCATCGGCAAGGTCCGCCGCCTGCCACTCGCCCGACACGTGGCGTTCCGGCAGGGCGCGCGCCAGGGTCCGCGCCTCGGCCAGGTCCTCGGGACGCAGCATGCCGAGATCGGCCGCGCGCGCGTCGGCCTGCGCCAGGATCGCCGGATCGGTGTCGAACACCCGCCCCGACAGCGCGCCCTCGTAGGGCACCGCCTCGCCCGCGCCGGTCTTCGGGAAGCATGCGTTGGCCCGGATGTTGAAGGTGAACGCCCCGCAGGCCCGGTCCGCGAGGCAGGCGTCGCGGCAAGTCGCGAAATCGGTCTCGAAGATCGGGGTCAGGTCGCCGCCCGGAAAATCGACGTTCTGGCTCAGCGCCACCCGGCGCTCGGGCACGGACTGGGCCTGCAGGGGCAGAACCAGCGCGGCGAGGGCCAGAACAACCCCTCCCGCAAGACGACCGACAGGGGCAAGGCGCGACATGATGCAATCTCCGGAACCGGGAATCCGACCCTCAGCGTGACACGCCGCCCCTTGTC
>JAUHZL010000014.1 GCA_030425945.1 Alphaproteobacteria bacterium
TCTCGTCGATCAACGGTCAGAAGGGCCAGGCCGGCCAGGTCAACTATGCCGCGACCAAGGCGGGCGACCTCGGCATCGTGAAGTCGCTGGCGCAGGAAGGGGCCAAGTTCGGCATCACCGCGAACGCAATCTGCCCCGGCTACATCGCCACCGAGATGGTCATGGCCATCGACGAGTCCGTGCGCGAGAAGATCATCAAGGGCATCCCGGCCGGCCGTCTCGGCGAGCCGGAGGAAATCGCGCGCTGCGTGGTCTTCCTCGCCTCGGACCAGTCGGGCTTCATCAATGGCTCGACGATCTCGGCCAACGGCGCGCAGTTCTTCGTCTGACACCCCGCACATGACTCAGGGACAGGCCCGCCACGCAGGCGGGCCTTTTCTTTTTCCCGCGGCCGGGACATGACCGCTGCATGACCCGTCCCGCCGCCACCGCCACCGGTTTCGTCGCCGTCCTGCTCTGGGCGCTTCTGGCGCTGTTCACGGTCGGCTCGGCCCCGGTGCCCCCCCTGCTGCTGAACGCGCTCACCTTCGCCGTGGGCGGGGCGATCGGCCTGGTCTGGGTTCTGGCGCGCGGCGGCGTGGAGCGGCTGCGCAGGGTGCCGCCGAAGGTCTATGCCTTCGGGACGCTGGGCCTCTTCGGGTACCACGCTCTCTATTTCACGGCGCTGCGCCTCGCCCCGCCCGCGGAAGCCGGGCTGATTGCCTATCTCTGGCCGCTGCTGATCGTCCTCTTCTCCGGCTTGCTGCCGGGCGAGCGTCTCGGCCTGCGTCATGTCCTCGGCGCGCTGGCGGCGCTGGCGGGGGCGGCGCTCCTGGTGCTGCGGGGACAGGCGCTGGCCATCGACATGGCAGCCCTGCCGGGGCTGGGGATCGCGCTGCTCTGCGCGCTGGTCTGGTCGGGCTATTCGGTCCTGTCGCGCCGGATCGGGCACATCCCCACCGACAGCGTCGCGGTGTTCTGCCTCGCCACGGCGGTCCTGTCGGTTCCGCTGCACCTCGCGCTGGAAGAAACCGTCTGGCCGGTGTCGGCACTCGGATGGGCCTCGGTGATCGGTCTCGGCCTCGGGCCGGTCGGCCTCGCGTTCTACGTCTGGGACATCGGCGTGAAGCAGGGCGACATCCAGCTGCTCGGCGTCGCCAGCTACGCCGCGCCGCTGTTCTCGACCCTGATTCTCGTGGCGACAGGCATCGCGCCGCCCTCCCCCGTGCTGTTCCTGGCAGCGCTCCTGATCACCGGCGGCGCGGCGCTGGCGGCCTGGGGCAGCCGCAGACCTGTGCGCGCACGCACCTGACCTGTCCCGTTTCGCGGGTTTATGCGCAGGGCTCTCCGGCTATCTCAGCCCCGAACAGAGATGGAGGAGCAGATGCTCACGCAGATCAACGGCCTGCACCACGTCACCTCGCTGGCGAGCGGTGCGCAATCCAACAACGCCTTCTTCACCAAGGTGCTCGGCCTGCGCCGGGTCAAGAAGACCGTCAACTTCGACGCGCCGGATGTCTATCACCTCTACTACGGGGACGAGCTTGGCACGCCCGGGACCGTCATGACCTATTTCCCGTTCCCCAACGCAGCACCCGGGCGCCCGGGCCTTGGCGAGGTCGGCACCACGGTCTTTGCGGTGCCCAAGGGCAGCCTCGGCTACTGGGAAGAGCGACTCGGTGCGGCCGGGGTCAGCGGCCTTGCCCGCGAGACCCTGTTCGGCGAGGCGCGGCTGCACTTCCGGGGTCCCGACGGCGACGGCTTCGCGCTGGTCGAGACCGAGACCGACCCGCGCACCCCCTGGACCGGCAACGGCGTCCCGGAGGACGTCGCGATCCGCGGCTTCCACTCGGCGCAGATGCGGGTCTCGGACGGCGGCGCCAGCGAGGAACTGATGCGCTTCATGGGTTACGAGGTGACCGATCGCCAGGACGGAACCGTGCGCCTGCGCGTCCCGAACGGGAACGGTGCGGATACGCTGGACATCGAGACCGTCCGGGGCGCCAACTACGCCCAGCAGGGGGCGGGCTCGGTCCACCACATCGCCTTCTCGGTCGAGAACCGCGCCGCGCAACTGGAGGTCCGCAAGGCCCTGCTCGATACCGGCTACAGCGTGACCCCGGTGATCGACCGCGACTACTTCTGGGCGATCTATTTCCGCACGCCCGGCGGGGTGCTGTTCGAGGTGGCCACCAACGAACCCGGCTTCGACCGGGACGAGGACACCGCCCATCTGGGCGAGGCGCTTCGGCTGCCGACGCAGCACGAGCACCTGCGCGCGAAGCTGACCGAGCTTCTGGAGCCCATCCATGACTGACCCGGCCGCCGCGTATGCCTATGCCGAAACGGCCGGGACGCCGGGGGGCGAGCTGGTGTTCACCTTCCACGGCACCGGCGGGTCGGAGGTCCAGTTCCACGACGCCGCGGGCGCGCTGGTGCCCGGGGCACACGTGATCTCGCCGCGCGGGGACGTGTCGGAGATGGGCGCGCTGCGCTACTTCCGGCGCACCGGCGAAGGGGTCTATGACATGGCGGATCTCGCGGCGCGCACCCGGGCGATGGCGGGGTTCCTCGCGGCCCACAAGGCGCGGCTGTCGCCGTCGCGGGTCACCGGCCTCGGCTATTCCAACGGTGCGAACATCCTTGCCAGCGTCGCGACGGACGAGCCCGCGCTGGTCGACCGGCTGGTGCTGCTGCATCCGCTGATCCCGTTCGACCCTCCGGCCCAGCCGGGGCTGGCCGGGCGCAGCATCCTGATCACCGCCGGGCAGCGGGACCCGATCTGCCCCGCCGACCTGACCCGGCGCTTCGCCGACTGGCTGACCGCGCAAGGGGCGGAGGTCGATCTTTTCTGGCACGCGGGCGGGCACGAGATCGCCCCGGCAGAACTGGACGCGATCCGGCAGTTTCTCGGCTGACAAACCCCGAAACAAAAAGGGCGCCCGCCGCATCTGCGGCCGGACGCCCGACTCGACTGGCAGGCGGGCTCAGTGCCGCTGCAGACGCTCGATCTCTTCCTTGAGCTTGAGCTTCTTCTTTTTCAGTTCGGCGATCTCGAGGCTGTCTGCGGAGGCGCTTCGATGGGCGAGGTCCACTTTCTCCGAGAGGGACTGATGTTTCCGGCGCAGTTCCTGAAGATGCGAACTAACCGTCATGGAGACCTCCTTCATGGTGTGAACGCCTTCAGTGCAGCACGGAAAGAGAGTCGTGTCACCTGCACAAAAGATTTGTGACAGCCCGCGTGATGCCGCGCCTGCAGCGCTCAGGCCCCGCCGTCCATCGGCAACGCCGCCCCGAGGCGCAGGACGGCATCAGCCTCGGGGGTGTGGTCCTCGGCGTCGCGCTCGTGTCGAACCGCGGCGTGCAACAGAAAGGGTGCACTCAACCGGAAGGGCGTCCTCGACCCCTTTACCGCTTGCAGCACAACGCGTTTCGCGGCGCGCCCGATCCGCGGCTGGAGGGGTCTGACGACGATCCCCCCGACCCGGTCATCGCACGCCCTCAGCGCGTCGGGCAGCCGGTCGGCCCTCAGCATCAGGGTCACCGTGCCGCCCGGACGAAGACGCCGCACCGCGGAATCCACCCAGACCGCCAGCGGCAATTTCTCGCGCAAGGCGGCTTCCCGCCCGGCATCCTGCGCACCGATTCCGCCCCCGTCGGGAAAATAGGGCGGATTGAGAAACGCGTGATCGAAGCTCTGCGCCCTGAGCGCGGGCGGCGGCGCCGCGACATCCCCGTCGAGCACCTCCAGCGGCAGCCCGGTCTCGGCCGCATTGCGCCGGGCGAGCGCGGCATAGGCCGGGTTGACCTCCAGCCCCAGCACCGAGGCGC
Organism: Alphaproteobacteria bacterium; assembly: GCA_030425945.1. Classification (GTDB taxonomy): domain Bacteria; phylum Pseudomonadota; class Alphaproteobacteria; order Rhodobacterales; family Rhodobacteraceae; genus Dinoroseobacter. The sequence continues at coordinate 3,811 of JAUHZL010000014.1, forward strand.
CCGTCCTCACGGCGAGACACAGCGCCGCGACCCCGGCGCCGCAGCCCAACTCGAGAACCCGCTCGCCGGGCCGGGCCGGGACCGCCGCCGCCAGCAGCACGGCATCCGAGGCGGACCTGAACCCGGTCAGCGGCTGCCAGAGGCGCAAACGTCCGCCCAGAAAGGCATCCTGGCTGAGGCCGGCCTCGGTCACCGCCGGCTGACCTCGATCCCGTTGTCGGTCATCACGGCCCGGGCCACGAACAGGTCTTCGCGCCGCACCAGCAACCGGCGCGGCAGGACGCCGATCGAGCCTTCCAGAACGCTCATATGGACGTCCATTTCGAAGCACTCTATATCCTCGCCGGACAGCAAGGCCCGGGCGAAGGCGATCACGGTAGGATCGGTTGTGCGCAGCAGTTCTTCCATGCCCCGGACATAAGGACAGGCCCCCGCGCTTGTCGAGACACCTGACGGAACGGCAATGAGCTTGGACACGACCGCAACAAAGCCGCACGAACGTCTCGCTGCCTGGCTGGCGGCGGACATGGAGCGGGTGACCGACACCATCCGCGCCCGGATGTCGAGCGAGCACGCCCCGCGCATTCCGCAGGTGACGGCCCACCTGATCGAGGCGGGCGGCAAGCGCCTGCGCCCGATGCTGACGCTCGCGAGCGCCCGCATGATGGGCTACGAGGGCGAGGACCACGTCAAGCTGGCCGCCACGGTCGAGTTCATCCACACCGCGACGCTGCTGCACGACGATGTCGTGGACGAGAGCGGCCAGCGGCGCGGGCGGCCGACCGCGAACCTGCTCTGGGACAACCAGTCCAGCGTGCTGGTCGGTGACTACCTGTTCGCCCGCTCGTTCCAGCTGATGGTCGAGACCGGCTCGCTCCGAGTGCTCGACATCCTGTCGAACGCCGCCGCGACGATCGCCGAGGGCGAGGTCCTGCAACTCACCGCCGCCCGCGACCTCGGGACCACCGAGGACACCTACCTGAAGGTCGTGCGCGGCAAGACGGCAGCCCTGTTCTCGGCCGCCAGCGAGGTTGGCGGCGTGATCGCCGGGGCGTCGGACGCGCAGGTGCGGGCCCTCTATGCCTATGGCGATGCGCTCGGCATCGCGTTCCAGATCGTCGATGACCTGCTCGATTACGGCGGCGTGGCCGCGGTGATGGGCAAGAACACCGGCGACGACTTCCGCGAAGGCAAGCTGACGCTGCCCGTGATCAAGGCGATTGCGGCCGCCGATGCCGACGAGCGGGCCTTCTGGCAGCGTGTCATCGGCGAGGGACGGCAGAGCGACGGCGACCTCGAACAGGCGCAAACACTGCTGCGGAAGCACGGCGCGCTGGACGCGACCCGGCGGGAAGCGCTCGACTGGATCGCCCGCGCCAAGGCGGCCCTCGCGACCCTTCCCGAGCACGAGTTGCGCGGGATGCTGGACGACCTTGCCGATTACGTCGTGGCGCGCGTGCTCTGATCGTCTGCCGCCAGCACGCGGCCTGACGCCACCCACCAGCCCGGCTGTTCCATCTGCAGGGCGCGCGCGGCCTCCGCGGCGCTGCCGTCATCGGCGTAGAGCCCGAAGCAGGTCGCCCCGCTTCCCGACATCCGCGCCAGCAGGCAGCCCGATGTGCCCCCGAGCGCAGCCAGAACCGTCCCGATCTCGGGCGCCAGCGCGCGCGCCGGGGCCTCCAGGTCATTGCGCTGCGTGGCCAGCCAGCCGGCAAAGGCCGCCGCCGAAGCGCCCCCCGGCACGGGATCGAGGGCGGTGCCGTCTCGCCGCTCAAGCCCGCGGAAGACGGCGGGGGTGGCGACCTCCAGCCCCGGATTGACCAGCACGATCGCAAGCGGCGGCAGCGCGGGCACCGGGCGCAGACGCTCGCCGATCCCCTCCATCACCACCGGGCGCGGCGCCAGGCAGACCGGCACATCGGCGCCGAGCGCCAGCACCGCCGCGGCCTCCGGCAAGGGCACATCCCACAGGTGCGCCAGCACCCGCAGGGCGGCCGCCGCATCGGACGATCCGCCGCCGATGCCACTGGCGGCAGGCAGGTTCTTCTCCAGCGTCAGCGCGGCACCCCGGTCCCCGCCCAGCAGAGCGGCGGCCTTCAGCACGAGGTTCGACGCATCCTCCGGCACCCCGGCCCGGCGCGGCCCGGTCACCCGCAACGACAGCCCGTCGCCCGGGGCAGCGCTGACCCGGTCACCGATGTCGGCAAAGACCACCAGCGACGACAGCAGGTGATAGCCGTCCGCGCGCCGCCCGGTGACGTGCAAGGCAAGGTTGATTTTCGCCGGTGCGAAGGACGAGACCGTCCCGGTCACGTCACCACCTCAGAGATCGGTCGGGGCGTTGGCGGCCTTCTCGGTCAGCGAGGGGGCGCCTTCCTCTTCCAGCACGGCGTCGAGGCCGACGTCCAGCTTGCGGCGGATACGTTCGGCCTCGTCCGGTTCCGGGTTGAAGGACAACGCCCGCCGCCACTGGAACTCGGCCTCGCGCTTGCGCCCGACGGCCCAGTAAACGTCGCCGAGGTGGTCCGTCACGATGGGATCGACCGGTTTCAGTTCCGCGGCGCGCTCCATCTGGACGACGGCCTCCTGGAATCGTCCGAGCCGGTAGAGGACCCACCCGAGCGAGTCGACGATGTACCCGTTGTCCGGCCGCGCCTCGACGGCCTGCCGGATCATCTGCAGCGCTTCCGGCAGGTTCACGCCCATCTCGACCATGGAATAGCCAAGATAGTTCAGCACGCCCGGCTGGCCGGGGCTCAGCTCCAGCGCCATGCGGAAGTCGGCCTCGGCCTCGTCCCAGCGATCCGTGCGCTCATAGGTGATGCCGCGCGCGTAGTAGACGAACCAGTCGCCCGGCTGCGGCGACCCCAGCAGCGTGATCGCCCGGGTATAGGCATCCGACGCCTCGGCGAAGCGCTCGACACCGCGCAGGGTGTCGCCCCGGGTGCTGTGGACGAGATGCGAGTCCGGATAAGTCGTGGCCAGCGTGTCGAGCACGGCCAGCGCCTCGTCCACGCGGTCCACGTCGCGGAGCGCGCTGACCCGGCCGATCTGGGCGCGCAGGTAGAGCGGGTCTTCCGGTGCCACGGCGTTATAGCTCTTCACGGCGAGGTCGGTCTGGTCCAGCCGCTCGAGCAGCCGTGCCGACAGCAACGTCGCATCGGTCAGGTGCGGGGCGAGGACCTCGGCCAGACGGCTGTAGAGCAAGGTGAAACTGTCCGCGGCCTGCCCCTCCAGCGCCGTGGCCACCAGGTAGAAGGCCTCGGCCATGCCGTCCCGCGGCGTCGGCACGATGTCGAACGGCACCGCCTGACCGGCCTTCAGGCTTGCGTAAAGCGGCGCGATCTCGGGGTCGGTCAGGTCGAAACTGGCCTCCAGCAGCGCGACGGCGTCGTCGAACCGCCCGAGTTGCCCGTAAACCTGCGCCAGTGCGCGCACGCTGCGGCGGGTCGGGCCGATGCCGTTGGGCGAGAAGTCCCCGAGCAGCGCGGCAGCACTCTCGAAGTCGCCGACCTGCGCAAGGGCCATGCCCTTCTGGTAGAGGGTGAAGTCGGTGTACTGCGGATCCTCGGCAAAGGTATCGAACGCCTCGAACGCGGCGCCGACCTTGCCCTGATCCATCAGCGCCCAGCCGGTCAGCAGCCCGTCGATCAGCGCGCCGACGCGGGTGCCCTGGCGAAGTTCCTCGATGGTCTCATCCGAGACGCCGGTCAGCAATTCCTGCACCGTCGTGACCAGGCGCCCGACCTGGTTCATGTCCTGCTGTTCGAGGATCAGGCGCGCGATCGGCACCGCGCTCTGGAACTGGCCCAGCGCGACATAGGCCAGCGCCGTGCCCTCCATCAGGTCGTTGTTGGTCCGGTCGGCCATCAGCGCGCGGCCATAATACTCGACCGTTGCCTCGAAATCGCTGTTCGACGATGCCACCCGCCCGGCCAGGTACGCCCCCGCGTTCTCGTCCTGCGCCGGAGCCTGCCCCCCGACCACCATGGCAACCGAGACGAGGGCGGGGATCAGCAGACGCATGGGGGCAACCTTTTTTCCGTGGGCCGACCGAAGCCTAGTGCCGGGGCCGGGGCATGGCAATGCGGGCGGGGGCCGCAAGCCCTCACCAGCCCGTGACCGGAGGCGGGGCGGAGACCGCCCGCGCCCCGGCTCACATGTTCGGGTAGTTCGGTCCGTCGCCGCCCTGCGGGGTGACCCAGGTGATGTTCTGGCTGGGATCCTTGATGTCGCAGGTCTTGCAGTGGACGCAGTTCTGGAAGTTCACGACGAACCGTGGCGGCTTGCCGGCCTCCTCGACGACCTCGTAAACGCCCGCCGGGCAGTAGCGCTGCGCGGGTTCCGCATAGGTCGGCAGGTTGACCGAGATCGGGATCGACGGATCGCCGAGCCGCAGGTGCGACGGCTGGCTTTCCTCGTGGTTGGTCATCGCGTAACTGACGTTGGTCAGGCGGTCGAAGGACAGCACGCCGTCGGGCTTCGGATAGTCGATCGGCTTGAACTTCGAGGCCTTGCCGGTGGCGGCCGCATCGGTCTTGCCATGCGACAGGGTTCCGAACAGCGAGACCCCGAACAGCGCGTTGGTCCACATGTCGAACCCGCCCAGCGTCAGCGACGCCCCGAGGCCCCACTTCGACCACATCGGCTTGACGTTCCGCACCCGCTTCAGGTCGCGGCCCACCGGCCCGCTGCGCAGCGTGCTGTCGTACTCCTCCAGCACGTCGCCCGCACGTCCGGCCCGGATCGCCTCCACCGCCGCCTCCGCCGCCGCCAAGCCGGACAGCATCGCGTTGTGGTTGCCCTTGATCCGGGGCACGTTCACGAGGCCCGCCGAGCACCCTAGCAGCACGCCGCCCGGGAAGGCCGTCTTCGGGATCGACTGGTAGCCGCCCTCCGAGATCGCCCGTGCGCCGTAGGCGATGCGCTTCCCTCCCTTCAACAGCTCCGCGATCATCGGATGGTGCTTGAAGCGCTGGAACTCCATGTAGGGGTAGAGATACGGGTTCTCGTAGTTCAGGTGGACCACGAAGCCGACGTAGACCTGGTTGTTGTCGAGGTGGTAGACGAACGACCCGCCGCCCGCGTTGCCGCCCAGCGGCCAGCCCATCGTGTGGGTCACCGATCCCTCGCGGTGCTTGGCCGGGTCGATCTCCCAGATCTCCTTCATGCCGATGCCGAACTTCGGCACGTCGCTGTCCTTCGCAAGATCGAACGTCGCGATGACTTCCTTCGACAAGGACCCGCGCACGCCTTCGCCGAGGAAGACGTACTTGCCCAGCAATTCCATGCCCGGCTCGTAGTTCGGCCCGGGCGTGCCGTCCGACTGCTTGCCCATCTCGCCCGCCACGACACCCTTCACGGTGCCGTCCTCGCCGTAGACCAGTTCCGAGCAGGCCATGCCCGGGAAGATCTCGACGCCCAGCGCCTCGGCCTGCTCGGCCATCCAGCGGCAGACGTTGCCCATCGACACGATGTAGTTGCCGTGGTTGTGCATGAAGGGCGGCATGATGCTGTTCGGGATGCGCAGCGCACCGCCTTCGCCCAGCATGTAGAAACGGTCCTGCCGCACCGGCACGGTGACCGGCGCGCCCTTGTCCTTCCAGTCGGGAATCAGCTTGTCGAGGCCGCAGGGGTCGAGCACCGCGCCCGACAGGATATGCGCCCCCACTTCCGAGCCCTTCTCCAGCACGACGACCGCCAGATCGGGATCGAGCTGCTTGAGCCGGATCGCGGCGGACAGACCGGCAGGACCGGCGCCCACGATGACGACGTCAACCTCCATCGACTCGCGTTCGATCTCGGACATGTTCGGCTCCCCTCAGGTTCCGCGCCGCAGCGCGACGGAAATCCCGGAACTCGTAGCGGGCGCACCGCAAGGGGTCAATTGCGACGCCGCGACCCGTGCGGCAGGCCCCTTGCAACAGGCCGCAGCCAAGGCGATATGCGCCTTGCACCCCGGTCGCACACCCCTATTGTGGTGGCCCAAGCTGGCTCCGATCCGAAGGCCTTTCATGGAAAAGATCCCCCTGACCCGCGCGGGCTACGCCGCGCTGGACGCCGAACTCAAACAGCTCAAGTCCGAGGAGCGGCCTGCCGTGATCCGGGCCATCGCCGAAGCGCGCGAGCACGGCGACCTGTCGGAGAACGCCGAATACCACGCCGCCCGCGAGAAGCAGAGTTTCATCGAGGGACGGATCAAGGAGCTCGAGGCGATCCTGTCGCTGGCCGACGTGATCGACCCGGCACGGCTGTCCGGCGCGATCAAGTTCGGGGCGACCGTGACCATCGTCGACGAGGACACCGACGAGGAAAAGACCTACCAGATCGTGGGCGAGCACGAAGCCAGCCTCGAAAACGGTCTGCTGAACGTGAAGTCCCCCATTGCCCGGGCCTTGATCGGCAAGGAGGAGGGTGACAGTGTCGAAGTACGGACGCCTGGGGGCACGCGGTCGTATGAAATCGTGTCGATCGAGTACAAATAGGACCCCCTGAGCGGGCGCAGGCATGGCAGACCGGAAAGATGAGCGCCCTCTGAACCTCGGGGTTTTCGACCGGCAGGACGGCGTTCGCCGCCTGACCGCCGTCGAGATCATAGCGGTCTTCCTGTCCGTGCTCTGGCTGGTCATCGTCGCCACCGCCTTCCTCGGGTTCGGGATCGAAACGCCGGACGACCCCTTCGGCTTCGTCATGGCGCTGGTCGCCATCTTCATGCCCATCGCCCTGATCTGGGTCGCCGCCGCCGTCGCGCGCACCGCCCGCGTGATGCGGGACGAGGCGACCCGCCTGCAATCCGCCATCACCGCCATGCGCTATGCCTATATCGAGCAGGCGCAGTCCGGCGGCGCGGCGTTGAAGCCCTCGGTCGAGAAGAAGCTCGACCAGATCGCCGCCACCGCGCGGCAGACCGAGGAAGCGCTGGTCAAGTTCACCTCGCGGCGGGAAGGGGCCGCAAGCGCCAGCAAGCCAGCGCTCGTGAAGCCGGCGCACGTGACCGCCACCCGCACCGTCGAGGCGCAGCCGGTGCTGGCCCTCGGGACCCCGATCGAGGATCTGGCCGAGCCGATCTCGGTCGCCGACTTCATCAAGGCCGCGAACTTCCCCGAGACCGCCGAGGACAAGGACGGGTTCCGCGCGCTGCGGCTTGCCCTGGAGGATCGCGAGGCGTCGAAGCTGATCCGCTCGGCACAGGACATCCTGACGCTGTTCAGCCAGGACGGCATCTACATGGACGACCTGCGCCCGGACCGGACCCGGCCCGAGCTGTGGCGCAAGTTCGCGGAAGGCGAGCGCGGCGGCGCGGTCTCCGGGCTGGGCGCGATCCGCGACCGGTCCTGCCTCGCCCTGACCTCGGCCCGGATGCGCTCGGACAGCGTGTTCCGCGATACGGCCCACCATTTCCTGCGCCAGTTCGACCGCACGCTGGTCAACTTCGCCCGCGACGCCACGGACGAGGAACTGGCCGAGTTCTCGGAAACGCGCTCGGCGCGGGCCTTCATGCTGCTCGGCCGCGTGACGGGGATGTTCGACTGAGCGCGCTCAGCGCCCCAGCATCGCCTCCTGCCCCAGCCCGACGATCCAGCCCTCCTCGCGGCGCGCGATGTCCGGAATGCCCTCTGTCAGCAGGGCCCGCATCTGCAGCGGCGGCAGCGCGGCGAGGACCGTCGCCAGGCGGGTCACCTGCCAGGCGTCCTTGATCCAGCCCGCCGGTGGCCGCCCCTTCACAACCAGCGACGGCCAGACCTCGGCGATGACGACCGGCGCGGTGATCGGCTCGAAGGGCCAGACCGCCACCTGCCCCGAAGAGGCCGCCCGCAACCGGGTCAGCACCGGCAGGCCCATCAGCACCTGCCCGCCCACGGCCCCCGCGCCCGACATCTGCCAGACCGGAAACGCCCCGGTCGCCCGCGTCTCGGCCAGCCGCCGCTCGGGCACGGGCGCGGTGCGGTCGCGTCCCTTCCTTGGCAGGCCGGGAATGTCCCGCATCAGCCCGTTACCCCAGCACGGACCCACGCCCGGAAAAGCGGCGTTGATCGCGGCGGCCACGTCGAACCGGTTGTTCGCCTTCGGCGCATCGACGATCCGCGCGGCGATCCAGTGCCAGAGCGCGAACGGATCGTCCTGCCCGGTCAGCGCCCGCGCCACGCCCGAAGGATAGCCGAACGGGAAGTCGAACCCGATCAGCAGCCGCCGACCCTGCGCGAGCGCCCGCGCGATCTCGTCCCGCAGCATCGGCTCGACGTCCTGACGACCCCGGTGATAGCGCGGCGCCTCGACCGCAGTCCCCTCCGCCGCACAGGTCCAGATCGCGTCCGGGCGCGGGGTCGGGCCCTGCCGGTTGCCGCCGGACCAGTCGACCATCAGGACGCGATCGAACCCGGTCACCCGAGCCGCCCTTCGGCCTCGGCCAGGTCCCCGGGCGTGTTGATGTTGAAGAACGGGTCCGGCCCCCCGAACGGCACCTCCACCGCCCCGAGGGAAGCCGCGACCTCCCGCACCCGCCGGTCGCCCCGGTCCAGCGCGGCCCGGATCACCGGTGCGGCCTCGGCGGGCCAGAGCGCGCAGGTCGGGTGCGCCCGCCCGTCCGGCCCGCAGGCCACCGCCATGCCGTTCCCCGCCGCCGCGTGCAGCCGCACCACCAGGTCGGCCGGCAGGAAGGGCGTGTCGCCCGGCACCGTGACCACCGGTCCGGCGGCCCAGTCCAGCGCGGCCAGCACGCCCGCCAGCGGCCCGGGCCTGTCCGGCACCGGGTCGGGCAGCACCTCCAGCCCGAACCCCGCGAACCGGGCCGAATCTCCGTTGGCGTTCAGCGCGAGGCGCAGGACCTGCGGTCCGATCCGCGCGACGACATGCCCGAGGATGGGTTGCCCGCCCAGCAGCCGGAGGGGCTTGTCGCCGCCGCCCATGCGCCGCCCGAGTCCCCCGGCAAGGATCACGGCCGACAACGCCGCCCCATCACGATTTCCCATTTGAACCTCGCCCGGCGCCCCTGTATCCGCCACGAGGCAACCTAAGGCACCGGCATGTCTTCCTCCACACCCCAAGCGAGCTTCTGGCGCGGCTTTCGCAACGGCCTGCCGTTCCTGATCGTCGTGGCGCCCTTCGGGCTGCTCTTCGGGGTGGTCGGCACCGAGGCCGGGCTGGACCTCGCCAAGGTGATGGCTTTCTCGATCCTCGTGATCGCGGGCGCCTCGCAGTTCACCGCGCTGCAACTGATGCAGGACCAGACACCGACCCTGATCGTGCTGATCTCGGCGCTGGCGGTGAACCTGCGGATGGCGATGTATTCGGCTTCCCTCGCGCCGCACCTGGGCTCGCAGCCGATCTGGCGGCGGGCGCTCTTGGCCTATGTGCTCGTCGACCAGACCTACGCGGCGTCCAGCCTCGAGTACGAGCGGCGGCCGACGCTGAGCCCGGCGGAGAAGATCGCCTATGCGTTCGGGGTCGCGGCCTCGATCGCGCCGGGCTGGTACGGCGCGACGCTGGCCGGGGCGTTGCTGGGCACCACGATCCCGGACGCCTATGCCCTCGACTTCGCGGTGCCGATCACCTTCCTTGCCATCATCGCACCCGCCCTGCGCACTCTGGCGCATGTCGCGGCCGCCGGCGTGTCGGTCGTTGCAGCCCTGCTGCTGCAATTCCTGCCCTACAACCTCTGGCTGCCGGGCGCGGCGGTGCTGGCGATGATGACCGGGGCGCAGGTCGAGCTCTGGCTGGAGCGGCGGAAATGACCGGCTATTCCGAACTCACCACCTGGGCGCTGATCGTCGCGCTCGGCATCGGCACCTTCGGGCTGCGCTTCTCGTTCCTCGGCCTCGTCGGCGACCGCGAGCTTCCCGCCTGGCTGCTGCGCCACCTGCGCTACACCGCCGTCGCGGTGCTGCCGGGTCTCGTGGCACCGCTGGTTCTGTGGCCGCAGGCCACCGGGGGCGACCCGGACCCGGCGCGGCTGTCCGCAGCGGCCGTGACGCTGGTGCTCGGGATCGCTCTCAAGAATGTGATCCTGTCGATTCTGGCTGGTGGCGCAACGCTCTATCTGGTGCAGTACATCGCCGGATAACTTTTCCGGCAACGGAATTGCCGTCGGCTGCGTATCACCCTTGTTGCCTGCCGCATCGAGAGGGACGTCCATGCGATTTTTGAGCCGCAGCCTGCTGGGGCTGTTCCTGATGGCCGTGACGCTCGGTCTTCTGACCTTTGCCGCTGCGTCGGTCTGGACCGCCGTGCAGGCCAAGCTGAACGAGGTGCCCTTCGCCCGCCCGGCGCAGGAGCGCGTTCTGGCCGTGAACGTCCTGACCGTGACGCCCGGCACCGCGACGCCCAGCTTCGAAACCTTCGGCGAGGTCGTCAGCCGCCGCACCCTCGACCTGCGCGCGCCCTCGGGCGGTCCGGTGCTGCGGCTTGCCGAGAACTTCGTCGAGGGGGCCGCCATCCCGGCCGGGACGCTGCTGCTGGAAATCGACCCGGCCGATGCGCAGGCGGCACTGGACGTGGCCCGCACCGACCTCGAAGAGGCACGCGCCAGCCTGCGCGACGCCGAGCGCACCCTGACCCTCGCCCAGGATGATCTGGCCGGAACGCAATCGCAGGTCGAACTGCGCCAGCGCGCCCTGACCCGGCAACAGGACCTCGCCGCGCGCGGTGTCGGCAGCGCCGCCGCGGTCGAGACCGCGGAACTGGCCGTGGCCGCCGCCGAGCAGTCGGTCCTCTCGAAACGGCAGGCGCTCGCCACCGCGGAAAGCCGGATCGACACCGCCCGCACGACGCTGGCCCGGCGCGAGATCGCCCTGGCCGAGGCCGAGCGCCGTCTGGCCGACACCCGCCTGACCGCGGACTTCGACGGCGTGCTGTCGGACGTCGCGGTTCTGGCCGGCGGGCTCGTCTCGGCGAACGAGCGGGTCGCCCGGCTGATCGATCCGACCGAGCTCGAGGTGGCCTTCCGCCTGTCCACCGCGCAATATGCCCGGCTTCTGGATGACTCCGGCCGGTTGCGGCAGGTGCCCGTCCGGATCACGCTCGACGCGGATGGCATCGACATCTCCACCGAGGCGACAATCACCCGCGAGAGCGCCTCGGTCGGCGAAGGCCAGACCGGGCGGCAACTCTTCGCGCCGCTCGACAGCGCGGCAGGCTTCCGGCCCGGCGACTTCGTCACCGTGACGGTGGTCGAGCCGCCGCTGGAGCGCGTCGCCGTGCTGCCCGCAACCGCCGTCGACGCGGCCGGCAACCTGCTGGTGCTGGGCGACGGCGACCGGCTGGAAGCCGGGCAGGTCGAGATCCTGCGCCGCCAGGGCGATGACGTGATCGTGCGGGCCCGGGCCCTCGCCGGGCGCGAGGTAGTGGCCGAACGCTCGCCGCTGCTCGGCATCGGCATCCGCGTCGCCCCGATCCGCGACGGGCAGGCCGAAGCGCCGCCCGAACCCGAGATGCTGACGCTCGACGCCGAGCGCCGTGCCCGGCTGATCGCCTTCGTCGAGGCGAACACCCGGATGCCCGCGGAGGTCCGCCAGCGGATGCTGAGCCAGTTGCAGGAAGAGCAGGTGCCCGCCGAGATGGTGACGCGCCTCGAAAGCCGGATGGGGAGCTGATCGATGCTGGGGAACATCGGCGGCATCCTGTCCTACTTCACCCGCCACGGCACGGCCGCGAACCTGCTGCTGGTCCTGATGATCGCCGCCGGGGTGGCCGCGATCCCCAACATGCGGGCGCAGTTCTTCCCGGACGTGATCATCGATGACGTCTCGGTCAGCGTCGGCTGGGACGGGGCCAGCGCCGAGGACGTGGACGCCGCCATCGTACAGGTGCTCGAACCGGCGCTGCTGGCCGTCGAAGGGGTCGAAAGTTCCGAGTCGGTGTCGCGCGAGGGCCGCGCCTCGATCGACCTCAGCTTCGAGCCGGGCTGGGACATGGCCCGCGCCACCAATGACGTGCAGTCCGCCGTCGATGCCGTCACCACCCTGCCCGCCGAGGCCGATCTGCCCGAAGTGCGGCGCGGCGCGTGGCGCGACCGCGTCACCGACGTCGTCATCACCGGCCCCGTGGGCGTCGACCAGCTGGCGCGCCTGACAGACGAGTTCGTTGCACGCCTGTTCCAGGCCGGGATCACCCGCACGACGATCCGCGGCATCGCCGGCCCTCAGACCGTGGTCGTCGTCGAGTCCGCCGACCTCGTCCGGTACGACATCGCCCTGCGCGACATCTCCAGTGCCATCGCCGCCGAGGTGGACACCAACCCGGCGGGTGACGTGGCCGGTGGCGCGCAGCGCGTCCGCACCGGCGAGGCGCGCCGCAACCCCGAGGCGCTCGCCGCCATCGTCCTGCGCTCGAACCCGGATGGCTCGACCCTGACGCTGGGCGACGTGGCGCAGATCCGGACCGAGGGGATCGACCGCGAACGCGCCTACTTCGTCGGCCCCAACCCGGCGATCTCGGTCCGCGTGGACCGGTCGGACAAGGGCGACGCGATCGGCATGCAGGCCACCGTCGAGGAGGTTGCCGCCGAGATGCAGGCGGGCCTGCCGCAGGGCGTGACCATCGACCTGATCAACACCCGGGCCGAGCTGATCACCGGGCGCCTCAACATCCTGCTCGACAACGCGGTCGTGGGCCTCGCGCTCGTCGTGGCGCTGCTGTTCCTGTTCCTGAACGCGCGCACCGCCTTCTGGGTCGCGGCCGGGATCCCGGTGTCGCTGCTCGCGGCCATCGCGCTGATGTGGGCCGCCGGGCTGACGATCAACATGATCTCGCTCTTCGCGCTGATCCTGACCCTCGGCATCGTGGTCGATGATGCCATCGTGGTGGGCGAACACGCCGATTTCCGGGCCCGGCAACTGGGCGAAGGTCCCGTCGCCGCGGCCGAGAACGCCGCCCGCCGCATGGCCGGGCCGGTGTTCAGCGCCACGCTCACCACGATCATCGCCTTCTGGGGGCTCGCGCTGATCGAGGGGCGGTTCGGCGACCTGATCTCGGACATCCCGTTCACCGTGATCGTCGTGCTGATCGCGTCGCTGATCGAATGCTTCCTGATCCTGCCCAACCACATGTCCCATGCGCTTGCCCATTCCGGCCGTGACCACTGGTACGACTGGCCGTCGCGGCAGGTGAACCGGGGCCTCGACTGGTTCCGCAAGACCCTGTTCCGCCCGCTGATGGCCCTGGTGATCCGGGCGCGGTACCCGGTGCTCGCGGGCGCGGTGGTGCTGCTGGCGGGGCAGATCACGCTCTTCATCAACGGCGACGTGACCTGGCGCTTCTTCAACTCGCCGGAGCAGGGCTCGGTCACCGGAAACTTCGCCATGCTGCCGGGCGCGACCCGCGAGGACACCCTCGAGGTGCTGCGCATGGTGCAGCAGACCACCGAGGACCTCGGCAAGGAATACGAAGAGCGCTACGGCACCAATCCGCTGACCTACGTGCTGGCCGAGATCGGCGGCTCGGGGGGCCGGGGCCTCGCCGGGGCGGACACCAAGGAGCCGGACCAGCTCGGCTCGATCTCGATCGAGCTGATCGACGCGGACTTCCGTCCCTACTCCAGCTTCGCCTTCGTCGCCGACCTTCAGGAGCGCGTGGGCAGCCACCCGATGCTGGAAACCATCAGCTTCCGCGGCTGGCGCGGCGGGCCGGGCGGCGACTCGCTCGACGTGCAGATCACCGGCGCCGACTCGGCCACCCTGAAGGCCGCCGCCGAGGCGCTGAAGGCCCGCGTCACGCAATACCCGGAAGTGTCGGCCGTCGAGGACAACCTGTCCTACGACAAGGAAGAACTGGTCCTCGGCCTGACCCCGACCGGGGCCGCGCTCGGGTTCTCGATCGACGACATCGGCCGGGTCCTGCGCGACCGTCTGAACGGGATCGAGGCCGCCAGCTACCCGCAGGGCGTCCGGTCCGCCTCGATCCGCGTCGAGCTTCCCGCCAACGAACTGACGGCCGACTTCCTTGAACGCACCCTGATGCGCAGCCCGTCCGGGGCCTATGTCGCGCTGGCGGACATCGTCAGCGTGTCCAGCCGCAACGGCTTCTCGACCATCCGGCGCGAGAACGGCCTGCACGTCGTCTCGGTCACCGGCGACATCTCGGAGGACGACCCGGCCCGCGCGCAGGAGATCACCGAGCAACTGCGCGACGCGATCCTGCCCGAACTCGAAACCCGCTTCGGTGTCACGACGCAGCTTTCGGGCCTCGCCGAGCAGGAGCAGAACTTCCTTACCGACGCCCTGACCGGGTTCGGCGCCTGCCTGATCGGCATCTACCTCGTGCTCGCGTGGATCTTCTCGTCCTGGACCCGGCCGGTGGTCGTGATGGCGATCATCCCCTTCGGCCTCGTCGGCACGATCTGGGGTCACTACATCTGGGATCTGCCGCTCAG
>JAUHZL010000338.1 GCA_030425945.1 Alphaproteobacteria bacterium
ATGTCGTTGTTGACGGTCAGTTCCGAACCCTGCCAGCCGCGTGCCGCAGCCGCTTCGGTGAACGAGGCGTTCTTCTCGTTGTACCACTGGATCAGGCCGTCGCCGTTCTTGTCCTCGAACTTGAGCAGGCCGGTGACCTCCCAGTTCTTCATCCAGTCGGGACGCTCGTCATAGGCCAGGGCCTCGGCTTGCGGACCGTTCGGATAGACGGTGTCGATCAGGTTCAGGCGCGCCATGGCGCCGACGGCGGGAGCGGTCAGGTAGAGCAGCGCGATGAACACCAGCGCCCAACCGGCCGACCAGCGCGCATCGGCGACCTTCGGCACGGTGAAGAAGCGGATGATGACGTGCGGCAGACCCGCGGTCCCGATCATCAGCGACAGGGTGAAGAGCACCATGTTGAAGGTGTTGGTGTGGTGCTCGGTGTAGGCCGCGAAGCCGAGGTCGGTCACCAGGCCGTCGAGCTTGGCGAGCAGCGGCTCGCCCGACGCGACGTGGTCCCCGAACAGGCCGAGGCCCGGGATCGGGTTGCCGGTCAGTTGCAGCGAGATGAAGATCGCCGGGATGGTGTAGGCGATGATCAGCACGACGTACTGGGCCACCTGCGTGTAGGTCACGCCCTTCATGCCGCCGAGAACGGCATACATGAACACGACCGCCGCGCCGATGTAGAGGCCGGTCGAGACGTCGACTTCGAGGAAGCGCGAGAACGCAACGCCGACGCCGGTCATCTGGCCGATCACGTAGGTCACCGAAGCCACGATCAGGCAGACCACGGCCACGAGGCGCGCGGTCGGCGAGTAGAAGCGGTCGCCGATGAATTCCGGCACCGTGAACTTGCCGAACTTGCGCAGGTACGGCGCCAGCAGGAGCGCGAGCAGCACGTAGCCGCCGGTCCAGCCCATCAGGTAGGTCGAGTTGTCATAGCCGGTGAAGGCGATGAGGCCCGCCATCGAGATGAAGGACGCCGCGGACATCCAGTCCGCTGCGGTCGCCATCCCGTTGGTGACCGGGTGCACGCCGCGGCCCGCGGCGTAGAATTCCGACGTGGAGCCCGCCCGGGCCCAGATCGCAATGCCGATGTAGAGCGCGAAGGTCGCGCCCACCACCAGCAGGTTGAGAGTATACTGATCCATCGTTCCGTCCCTTGTCCCCTAAATCAGTCTTCTTCGACGCCGAACTGGCGATCGAGGCTGTTCATCCGCCACGCGTAGAAGAAGATCAGCGCGAGGAAGACCAGGATGGACCCCTGCTGCGCGAACCAGAACCCGAGGTCGGTGCCGCCGACGGCGATCCCCGACAGCATCGGACGCAAGAGGATTCCGAAGCCGAACGACACCACCGCCCAGATCACCAGACACACGGTGACCAGACGGATGTTCGCCGACCAGTACTCGTTATTCGATGGCTGCTCCGCCATGACTCTCTCCCTTTCCCAAAAGCGGGCCGGACGGCACCGCGATTCAACCCGCCACGCGCTTGACGATTGTCTCGAGCGCAGCTTCCACGTCGGTGATCGATGCCATCGCATCCACCGTGACCAGAGAGTCCCGGCCCGCGTAGTACGCGATCAGGGGAGCCGTCTGGGCATGATAGGCCTGAAGCCGCGTACGCACGGTTTCGGCATTGTCGTCGGCACGGCGCTTCATCTCGGTCCCGCCGCACTTGTCACAGACCCCGTCCTTGGCCGGGGTTTTGAAGCTGTCGTGGTAGCCTTCGCCGCATGCGGCGCAGGTGAAGCGACCCGAGACCCGCTCGACCATCGCGTCGTCCTCGACCTCGAGCGAAATCGCGGCATCGATGGTTTGCCCGCCGGCCTTCAGCAGGGCATCCAGCGCGGCGGCCTGGGCCTCGGTCCGGGGGAAGCCGTCGAGGATGATGCCGC
Organism: Alphaproteobacteria bacterium; assembly: GCA_030425945.1. Classification (GTDB taxonomy): domain Bacteria; phylum Pseudomonadota; class Alphaproteobacteria; order Rhodobacterales; family Rhodobacteraceae; genus Dinoroseobacter. The sequence continues at coordinate 1,886 of JAUHZL010000338.1, forward strand.
GGGCAACATCGTCGTCGGCCATCCGGTCCTTCAGGATCGCCAGGACGATCTCGTCGGACACCAGATCGCCCGCCTCCATCACGGCCTTCGCCGCCTTGCCGGCCTCGGTGCCCGCCGCAACGGCGGCGCGCAGGAGGTCCCCGGTCGACAGCTGCACGAGCCCGAACTTCTCTTCCAGGATCCGGGCCTGCGTGCCTTTCCCGGCCCCGGGGGGGCCGAGCAGGATCAGGTTGACCGGGCGGGTCCGTGTGGCGGTGGCTCCGTCCATGTCGCTCATCCCTTGTTGGCGCGATTTGCGATCAGGTCATCGACCACCGAGGGATCGGCGAGCGTCGAGGTATCGCCGAGGCTGCCGAAATCGTTCTCGGCGATCTTGCGCAGGATGCGGCGCATGATCTTGCCCGAGCGGGTCTTCGGCAGGCCGGGCGCCCACTGGATGACATCGGGCGAGGCGATCGGGCCGATCTCGGTCCGCACCCAGTTCCGAAGCTCCTTCTTCAGGTCGTCGGTGGGCTCCTCGCCGTTCATCAGGGTGACGTAGCAGTAGATGCCCTGCCCCTTGATCTCGTGCGGATAGCCGACCACCGCGGCCTCGGCGACCTTGGCATGGGCGACAAGCGCGCTCTCGACTTCGGCCGTCCCCATCCGGTGACCCGAGACGTTGATCACGTCGTCGACCCGGCCGGTGATCCAGTAGTAACCGTCCGCATCGCGGCGGCAGCCGTCACCGGAGAAGTAGTAACCCTTGTAGTCGCTGAAGTAGGTCTTCACGAACCGCTCGTGATCGCCCCAGACGGTGCGCATCTGGCCCGGCCAGCTGTCCTTCAGGCAGAGCACGCCCTCGCAGGCGGTCTGCGCGATCTCCTGGCCCGAATGCGGGTCGAGGACCACCGGCTGGACACCGAAGAACGGCGTCGTGGCCGACCCGGGCTTCAGGGCGGTTGCGCCCGGCAGCGGGGTCAGCAGGTGACCGCCGGTCTCGGTCTGCCACCAGGTGTCGACGATGGGGCATTTTCCCTTGCCGACGTTGATGTTGTACCAGTTCCAGGCTTCCGGGTTGATCGGCTCGCCCACGGTCCCGAGGATGCGCAGGCTGGAGAGGTCGTGCTTCTCGACGAACTCGGTGCCCTTGCCCATCAGCGCGCGGATCGCGGTCGGCGCGGTGTAGAACTGGTTCACCTTGTGCTTGGCGCAGACTTCCCAGAACCGGCCGGCATCGGGGAAGGTCGGCACGCCCTCGAACATCAGCGTGGTCGCGCCGTTCGCCAGCGGGCCGTACACGATGTAGCTGTGCCCGGTGACCCAGCCGACATCTGCGGTGCACCAGAAGATGTCCCCGTCCTTGTAGTCGAAGACGTACTTGTGGGTCATCGCCGCGTAGACCAGATAGCCGCCCGAGGTATGGACAACGCCCTTCGGCTGCCCGGTCGACCCGGAGGTGTAGAGGATGAACAGCGGGTCTTCCGCGTTCATCTCGGCGGGGGTGTTGACCTCGTCCGCTTCGAGCCGCAGCTCGTTGTAGTCGAAGTCGCGGCCCTCGACCCAGGTCGTCTGGCCGCCGGTGCGCTTGACGACCAGCAGCTTGACCTTGTCCGAGGTGTGCAGCAGCGCCGCGTCCGCGTTCGACTTCAGCGGGGTCGCCTTGCCGCCGCGCGGGGCGTAGTCGGCAGTGATGACCAGCTTGGCGTCGGCGCCGTTGATCCGGGCCGACAGGGCGTCCGGCGAGAAGCCCGCGAAGACGATCGAGTGGATCGCGCCGATCCGGGCGCAGGCCAGCATCGCGTAGGCCGCTTCCG
>JAUHZL010000339.1 GCA_030425945.1 Alphaproteobacteria bacterium
TGCGGCGGAAGATCAGGCCCTTGCCGTTGTCCCAGACCAGCGTCACCGGGGTCTCGGGCGTCAGGGTCTCGCCGCTCTCGACGGTCCAGGGCGTGTTCGCGCCCGGCACGTCCTCGAAGGCGAGGTCTCCGCCCGGCGTCCAGCCGTGCAGCGCGTAATAGGCGCCGGGCTGGCCCACCGGCGACAGCAGGCGGACGATGGGCGAGTCGGGCTCGAGCGTCTCGCGGTAGTCCTTCAGGCGCAGGTCGTCGATGCGGCCGCCCGTCAGCGCGATCGAGCCTTCGACGCGCGGCGTCTCGATGGCGATGCGCGGGGTCTCGGTCGCCGGGGTCGCGGTCGCGGCGCTGGCCGGGGCGGCGGGGTCGGCGGCGACCGGCGGCGTCAGCGCGAGGCTGTCGGCAGCCGGTCCCGTCGCGGTGCCGGTGGTGTCGGCGGTCTGCGTCGCGGCGGGGGCATTCGGGTCGGTGACCGGCTCTTCCGGCGGGAACAGGAAGAACCAGACCAGAATGACGAGAAAACTCAGCGCCGTGGCAAGGATGAGATTCTTGTTCTGGTCGTCCATTCGGGATCACCGTATGTTCAGGGCTGGTTTGTGGGGTTCAAATGCCATAGCCCCGAAAGGTCAAGGGGCTTTCCCGTCACGTCCGGCGCGGGACCCCCCGGTTCCCCTACGTGCGCCGCCGCGTTCCTTGGCAACGTGGGGGCGCGGGCGCGCTCCTGCAAGGCGGTTGCGCTGGCGGTCGGGGATCTTCCACGCCTTGGGGGCGCGGCATTCCGTCTTGTGTCATTGCGGAACCGGAGCCGCCTGCCAGCCGTTGCCGGGTGTCGGGTGGCGGTTGGCAGCGATCGCAGGGCTGATCGTCCTCGGGCGGGTTCGTTGGCGGTCTTGGCGCGTACCGCGGGCTTCTCGGTACGGGCCATCGGCGGTCTTGGGGAGTGCCGCTTGCCATTCTCCTTGAGCCATCGGTGGCTTTCCACCAGCCACCAGCCACCAGCCACCAGCCCTTTGCCGCCAGCCACCAGCCCTTTGCCGATAGCTCGTGGACCCCAGCTACCAGCCAACAGCCATTGGCCACGAGCTGGGTGCCGATGCCTGTGCCCCCAATCGCGAGACGCTAAGGCCGCCCGCGCCGCGCGCTTCCGCCCAACGTCGGGGCACCCGGGTGGCCCCGACCTCAATAAGGCGTGGCCCTGTCCCGGTGGCGCGAACGGACGCAGTCGGCGTCCCGGATGCCCTGCCCCCCGCCCTTCGCCCGGTCACCGGGCAGGAGAGACATCGCCTCCCACGCCATGCCCGTCCCTCAACGTGATTGGGCGTCCCGCACCGCCGGTCATGCCCTCGGACTGCACCCGCGCCACCACGCAACGGGGGCGCTCCCCACCAAGGTCAATCACTCCGCGCCTCGGCCGATCCATCGCGCGACGGTGCGCCCCCAACCCCAGCCGCTCCCCTCCGGCCGTGCCCGCGCCGGGGTGACGGGGTCAGACCGCCGGGTGGGCGGTCGGGACGGCGACGGCCTTCGGGGCCGACCGGGGCGCGGCCGTCGTCGCCGCACGGGCGGGGCGATGGCGCAGCCAGGTTTCCAGCGCCGCGCGCGGCATCGGGCGGGCGAGGGCGAATCCCTGCACCTCGCCGCAGCCGAGATGTTCCAGCAGGGCCCGCTCCCCTTCGGTCTCGACGCCCTCGGCCAGGGTGGCGAGGCCCAGTTGGCGGCCCAGCGTCAGGATGGCCCGGACCATGGCGCGCTGGTCCGGGTCCTCGTCCAGGCGGGTCACGAAGCTGCGCGCGATCTTGATGCGGCTCACGCCGAACTGGCGCAGCGCCGCGATCGAGGCGTGGCCGGTCCCAAAGTCGTCCATGTCGAGGCCGCAGCCGATCTGCCGGAGCCGGGCGAGGTTGCGCAGCATCAGGCCGTCACCGGGTTGCGCGGCGACGCTTTCCAGCACCTCCAGCACCAGCCGGTCGGGCGCGAGGCCGTGCCGGTCGAGGATCGTCTCCACCCGGTCGGCGAGGCTGGGACGGCGCAACTCGTTCGCGCCGAGGTTCACGCTGACCCGGGGCACCGCGAGGCCGGCCGCGTCCCAACCCGCCAGCGCGGCCAGCGCCTGGCCGAGCATCGCCTCGCTCAGGCGCTCGGACTGGCCGAGCGCCTCGATCGTGGCGAGGAAGGCGCCGGGCGGGATCAGGCCGCGCGTCGGGTGCCGCCAGCGTGCGAGAGCTTCCATCCCGGTCAGGTGAAGGCCGTCGGCGGTGAACTGGGGCTGGAACCACGCCTCGATCTCGCCCGCCGCGAAGGCGCGGGCGATGTCCGGCGCAAGGTCGGCGTCGGCCCCGGCGCCGCCGTCCATCACCGGGCTGTAGAGCATCAGCGATCCCGCGCCCCCGGCCCGCGCTTCCAGCATGGCGCGTTCGGCGGCGGCGATCAGGCGCGCCGCGTCCCCGGACCCGAAGCCGGTGCTGAGGGCGATCCCGACCGAGGCACTGGCATAAGCGTGGGTCGGTCCGACGGCGACCGGCTCTCCCAACGCGTCCAGCAGCCGGTCCCCGATGGCCAGCAGCGCGTCGACCGTCAGGTGCGGCGCGGGCCGGATCAGCACCGCGAAGGCGTCGGCATCGAGGCGACAGAGCAGGTCATCGGCCCGCAGCACCGACGCCAGCCGCCCGGCAGAGGTGCGCAACAGCGCATCGCCCGCGTCCCGTCCCCAGGTCGCGTTGAACCGGTGGAAGTCGTCGAGATCGGCAACCAGCACGGCAAAGAGCGGTGGCCGGGACGTCTCGAGGGTCTGCGCCACGCCGGTTTCCAGCGCGTCGCGCGCGGGCAGGCCCGTCAGAACATCCGGCGGGACGCGGGCCTCCCGTCCGCGGCCGAACACCAGCGCCAGCCCGAGCGCCCCGGCGATGGCGGTGACGATGGCGACGAGCGGTGCGAGCACCTGTGCCCCGCCGACGAGGGCCGCGAGCATGACGAAGGCGCGGGCCGGGCTGCGCGGGCGGTCGGCGGTCGTCTGGGGCATGGCATCGGGTCCGTTCAGGGGCACGGCCGCGACCCTAGGGACCGGACCCCTCCCCGACCGTTAACGCAGCGCCGGAGGTTGCGTCGGATTTTCCACGATTTCTTCCGGGTCACGGACCAGCGCGTCGAGCCCGGCGAAGTCGAAGAGGTCGGTATCCAGCATGTGCGACGGACGCACGCTGGTCAGCGCGCTGAACATCTTGGCGCGGCGGCCGGGTGCCTTTGCCTCCCAGCCGTCGAGCAGCGCCTTGATCGCCTGCCTCTGCAGCCCGTCCTGCGATCCGCACAGGTCGCAGGGAATGATCGGGTAGGACATCGCGCGGGCGAAGGCCTCGCAGTCGGCCTCGGCGACATGCGCGAGCGGGCGCAGCACCATCAGGTCGCCCGCGTCGTTCAACAGCTTCGGCGGCATGGTGGCGATCTTGCCGCCGTGGAAGAGGTTCAGGAAGAATGTCTCGAGAATGTCGTCGCGGTGATGGCCCAGCACCACCGCCGAACAGCCTTCCTCGCGCGCGATGCGGTAGAGGTTGCCGCGCCGCAGCCGCGAACAGAGTGCGCAGTAGGTCCGGCCCTGCGGAACCTTGTCCACCACGATGGAATAGGTGTCCTGGTACTCGATCCGGTGCGGCACGCCCATCTTCTGCAGGAACTCGGGCAGCACC
>JAUHZL010000015.1 GCA_030425945.1 Alphaproteobacteria bacterium
CCGTGTCGATGACGCTGGAGCAGGGCACGGTGACCGAGACGCGCGGCGACCTCGACCTGGCGATCGAGGGGGCGGGATGGTTCGAGGTGCTGCTGCCGAGCGGCGCCAGCGCCTACAGTCGCGACGGTTCGTTCGAGCGCACCGGCGACGGGCTGATCGTCACCTCGGACGGCTTCGCGCTGCAGCCCGAGATCACCATCCCCGACGAGGCGTTCCGCGTCTCGATCAACGCCGACGGCGAGGTCTACGCGCATTTCCGCGACACGGTCGACCCCGAGCTTCTGGGTCAGATCACGCTGACGCGCTTCACCAACGCCAAGGGGCTGGAGGCGATCGGCGGGAACCTCTTCCTCGAAACCCCGGCCTCGGGGCCGCCGGTCACCACCCTGCCCGGCACCGACGGCAGCGGCAGCCTGCGCCAGGGCTACCTCGAGAACGCCACGGTGGATGCGGTGCGGGAGGTCACGCAACTGATCGAGGCCCAGCGCGGATACGAGCTGAACTCGAAGGTGATCACCGCGGTCGACCAGATGATGGCCGCGACAGGAAACGTCCGATGAGCCCGGCGCTGCGCCTCCCTGCCGGTGCCCTGTGCGGCATGGTCCTGCTGGCCGTCCCGGGCAGCGCGGACACCGTTGTCGCCAGCCGCACCATCCCGGCCCGGACCGTGCTCGCCGCCGAGGACCTGGTGCTGCGCCCCGGCGTGCCCGGGGGCAGCTTCGACCGGGTTGCCGCCGTGGCGGGCCTGGAAAGCCGCGCGATCCTCTACGCCGGTCGCCCGATCCTGGCGGCCCAGGTGGGGCCGCCGACCCTCGTCGAGCGCAACATGCTCGTGCGCCTCGTCTATCGCGCCGGGTCGGTGTCGATCCGGACCGAGGGCCGCGCCCTCGGCCGCGCCGGCGCGGGCGAGGCGGTGCAGGTCCTGAACCAGCGGTCCCGCGTAACCGTCGCCGGAATCGTCACCGGACCGGGCGAGGTGCAGGTGACCGGACCGGGGGCACAGCCATGATCCGCGCCCTGTGCTTCGGGGTGGCCGGACTGGCGCTTCTGACCGCCTGCCAGCGGTTGGAGCAGGTGGGCCGCCTGCCCGAGTTCACCCCGACCGTGACCGACAGCGAATACCTCGCGATGACGCATCCGGGCCTGCCTCCGGTGCTTGACCGGCCCCGGACCCCGGAAGCCGGCGCGTCGCTTTGGAGCCGGGCCCGCGGGTCGCTTCTGGGTGAACGGCGGGCCGCCCAGCGCGGGGATATCCTGACCGTCGTCATCGAGATCGATGACCGGGCCGAGATGTCGAACACCTCCGACCGGTCGCGCACCTCGGGCGAGACGATGCAGGTGCCCGAGTTCCTCAGCCTGCCGCAACGGATCGATCCGGGCCTGCCCGACGGCGCGGCGATGGCCACCGCCGTCGACACCAGCGGATCGAGCAGTTTCTCAGGCGACGGCTCGGTCCGGCGCAACGAGAAGCTGACCCTGCGGGTGGCCGCGACGGTTGTCGACGTGATGCACAATGGCGTGCTCCAGATCCGCGGCACCCAGGAGGTGCGCGTGAACTACGAATTGCGCGAACTGATCGTGCAAGGCTTCGTGCGCCCGCTCGACATCTCGCGCCAGAACGAGGTGACCTACGACAAGATGGCCGGGGCCCGGATCTCGTACGGCGGGCGGGGCCAGATCAGCGACATGCAGCAGCCCCGCTACGGCCAGCAGATCGCCGACATCATCCTGCCGTTCTGACGCGAGGCCCGGATGCGCAAGCTGCTTCCCGTCCTGATCGTGCTGTTCGGAACCGGCTTGGGCGCGGGCCTCGGCTGGATGCTACGCCCGGTGCCGGAGATCGCCGCCGATGACGCGCACGGCGAAAGCGATGCGACGGGCGAGACCGCTGCGGACGCCGAACCGCCAGCCGAGGTGCCCAGGGAGGGCGATGTCGACTACGTGCGCCTGAACAACCAGTTCGTTGTGCCGGTCCTGCATGACGGCAAGGTGGCCTCGCTGGTCGTGCTGTCGCTCAGCCTCGAGGTGCAGGCCGGTCAGCGCGAGTTCGTCTATACGCTGGAGCCGAAGCTGCGGGACGTGTTCCTGACGGTTCTCTTCGAACATGCCAATGCCGGGGGGTTCGACGGGACCTTCACCGAAAGCCGCACGATGCGCCTGCTGCGCGAGGCGCTGACGGAAGCTGCCCGGCGCATCGTCGGGGAGGCGCTGTTCGACGTCCTCGTGATCGACATCGTGCGGCAGGACATGGGGTAGGCCCGGTCCGTCACCCCTCTTCCGCGCGTCGCGCCCGACGGCGGGCGTTCTTTCGGGCAAGGTCCGCCGCCAGTTGTTCCAGCACGTCCGACCGGGCCTCGGCGCGGTGCAACGCCGCGCGGAGCGGCTGAAGCGCGCGCTCGACCTCGGCCAGTTCGGTCGCGATCTCTCCAACGCGCGCGCGCAGCGCCGACCGATGCCGGTCCTCGGCAAGCGCCCGCGCGGCAAGACCGAGGTCGTCGGCGGTCGGCGGAGCGGCGGCCAGCCCTTCGCGGCACAGCGCCCGCTGGCCCTCAAGGGCGGCGCGGCGCGCCAGCAAGGGGGCCATGGCGCGGCGGGCCGTCAGCCCCTCGATCCCGGCCAGCGCGGCGAGGTCCTGAATCCCGATCCGGCTCATCGACGCATCCGCGCCAGTCGGTCCGCGAACCGGATCGCGGCGGCGACAGCCTTGTAGTGTTCGGGCCGGATCTCGTCGCCAAGCTCCAGCGTGGCATGCAGCGCCCGGGCCGTCGGGGGATCGCTGCGCACCGGAACGCCCGCCGTCTGCGCGCGCGCCCGGATCGCAAGGGCCACCTCGTCGACACCCTTGGCCACGCAGACCGGCGCGCGGCCCGACCCGCGGTCCCACTTCAGCGCCACGGCGTAGTGGGTCGGGTTCACCAGCACCACGTCCGCCTCCGGCACCTTGGCCAGCATCCCGCGCGTGGCGATCTCCTGCCCGCGCTGGCGGCGCAACTGGCGCATGTGCGGATCACCCTCCGACGCCTTGATCTCGTCCAGCAGATCCTGGCGGCTCATCCGGTTGCGGCGCTGATGGTCGCTCCATTGCCAGAGATAATCGAAAAGGCCGATGACAAGCGCGATCAGCGCGACCAGCATCAGGAAGTCCCGCATCAGGGCCAGCATGAAGCCGGTACCTTGTCCGGCCTCGAGTTCGGCCAGCACGATCAGGTTGGTCCGAGACCTCCAGAGAAACACCGCGAGCACACCGCTGATCAGGCTGAGTTTCACCGCGGCCTTGGCGAACTCGAACAGGCCTTGCCGCCCGAACTTTTGCGCCGCGTTGCCCAGGATCGAGACGCGCGAGAGCTTGGGCGCCAGCTTCGACGGCGTCACGACGATCGCCCGCTGCGCGACAAGGACCAGCAACGCCAGCGCACCGGGCAGCAGGAAGACCGGCGCGAGCGGCAGGAGCGCCTTGAGCACGACGGTCCCCAGCACGCCGCTGGCGAACCCGTCCGGCGCCAGGCTTCGCAACCGGTCGGGATCGGCGAGGAACACCTGCAGGGCGGACCCGAAGGCCAGCAGCCCCCCCGCCGCGAAGGTCAGCCCGAACAGCAGGAACCCGGCGTAGCTGCCAGCCGTCACGAGGTCGGTCGAGCGGGCGATGTCCCCCTTCCGCCGGGCCTCTTCCAGCCGCTTGGGTGTCGGGTCGTAGGTCTTGTCGCCCGGCGACTCGCCATCCTCGGCCATCGCTCAGCGTCCGGCCGCGAAGGGATCGGCGAGCACCCCGTGAAACTGGGCCAGCCAGGCCGACAGCAGGACCGGCGCGGCCAGCGCCATCAGGACAAGGCTGCCCAGGGTGAGGGCAGGCGCCCCGATCAGCACGACCATCAGCTGCGGCATCGCCCGGCTGATCGCCCCGAGCGCCAGGTTGTAGACCAGCGCCGCTACCGCAAACGGCGCCGCGAGGGCAAAGGCGAGAGCGAAGGCACGCGCCACGTCGGCAACGGCCCAGGCCGCGATCAGGCCATCGGGCGCAGCGCCGCCCATCGGGAAGAGCTGGTAGGAGAGCATGAGCGCCTCGACCACGCGGACCGGCAAACCCGCGGCGCAGGCGAGCGCCAGCGCGGCGATCACCAGCAGCGTCGAAATGGCTGGCTGCGGATCGGCCCCCAGCCCGGCACCGAAGGCCTGCGCCAGCGAGGTCGACGCCGCCGCGATGCTGCCCGCGACCTGAAGCGCGATCACCATGACCCGGAAGGCGAGGCCGAGGGCGAGGCCCACCAGCACCTCGACCGCGCCCATCCGTAGCAGCGGTCCCGGCGTCGGGTCCGCCAGCGGGATCCCCCCGACCAACGGAAGAACAAGCGTTGACAGGGCCACCGTGATCCCGAGGCGGACGCGCACGGGCACCACCTGTTCCCCGAAGGCCGGAAGAAGCGCCATCGCGGCCCCGATCCGGAGAAAGACGAGACCGGCGAGGACCCCGGTGTCCCGCATCCAGATGGCAATGTCAGCGAGACCGGTCATGCCGCGATGACCCCGAGCAGGGTCGGGTTCGGCTCGGTCCCAAGTTCCTCGAAGGAGAGGACAGGCGCGGAAATGCCCCGGGCCGCCATCACCGTGCGCAGGAACCGGCGGCGCCGTGCCGGGACGATCACCGCCGGGAAGCTGCCGGTTTCGGCCAGTGCGGCCAGCTTGTCGGCAATCCCCTGTGCGAGGCGCTGGAACTGTTCCGGCGGCAGGGCGATGGTCGTCCCGCGTCCCGGACCGGTTCGGGCGTGCTCGTCGAAGCGGGCTTCCCAGTCCGGGGCCAGCTGGACCAGCGGGATGCGGCCGTCCTCGCGCCGCAGACCGGCCAGAAGCTGCGGCGCAAGGCGCTGGCGCACGGCCTCGGCCAGATCCTCGGCCGCGGTCGCGCCGCCCCCGTGGTCCGCGATGGTCTCGAGGATGGCGGGCAGGTTGCGGATCGAGACTTCTTCCTCGAGCAGCAGACGCAGAACCGCCAGCAGGACTTCGGGCGGAACCTTCTCGGGCATCAGTTCGTCGAGCAGCCGCCGGTTGGCCGCCCCCCGTGCCGGATCGCTGAGGTTGCTCATCTCGTCGAGCTGCCGCCGCAGGGTCTTCCAGCCGAGCAGCCGCGCGAGATTCGTCTTGATCACTTCCAGCAAGTGCGTGGCCAGAACCTCGACCGGCGCGACGGAGGTCGCCCCGGCCATCGACGCCGCCTCGCGGTCGATGCCATCGATCCAGCGTGCCGCCGCCTGGTAGACCGGCTCGCGGACGTCCTCGCCATCCGGCAGACCCGCGACCTCATCCGGCAGCAGGATCATCACCCGGTCCGGCCGCAGGATGCCGCGCGCGACCTCGACGCCCTGGATGCGCAGGACATAGGTGCCGGGCGGCAGAGCGGGTTCGTCGGTCAGGCGGATGTCGGGCAGCACCAGCCCGTACTCGGTGGCGACATGGGTCCGCATCGAGGTAATCCGCGCGTCCAGCCCGGTGCCCCGATCAAGCACCATCGACACCAGGTCTGGCGCGAACCCGACGTGAATGTCGTCGAGGTCCAGCACGTCGCCCAGTGACGGCGCCTTGTCGGGCGGGCGCGCCGACCCGGGCGCCGCGGCGCTCAGCGCCTGCGCCTGCTTGCGCGCCAATGCGCGGGCCGCCCAGCCGAGGCCCGCCGCCGCGAGCACGAACGGCAGGAACGGCAGGCCGGGCACCACGGCGAACAGCGCCATCAGGACCGCGACCGTGCCCAGCGCCACAGGGTGCCGCCCGATCTGGTCGAGCAGCGCCATGTCGGCCTTGCCGGTCGCCCCGCCCCGCGCCAGCAGCAGCGCCGACGCGATGGAGATGATGACCGCCGGGATCTGCGAGACGAGGCCATCGCCGACGGTCAGGATCGCATAGGTTTCCACGGCGTCGGACAACGCCATGCCATGCACCAGCGTGCCCATCGCGAGCCCCATCAGCAGGTTCAGGAGCGTGATCAGCAAGCCGGCGACGGCGTCGCCCTTCACGAACTTCGACGCGCCGTCGAGCGAGCCGAAGAAGGTGGTCTCGGCCTGCTCGCGCTCGCGCCGGGTCCGCGCCTCGGCATGGTCGATGGCGCCCGCGGCCACGTCGCTGTCGATCGCCAGCTGCTTGCCCGGCATCCCGTCGAGGGCGAAACGCGCGCCGACCTCGGCCATCCGGGCCGCCCCCTTGGTGATCACGATGAAATTGACGATCAGCAGAACCCCGAAGACCACGAGGCCGAGGAACACGCTGCCGCCCATGACGAAGGTGGCGAACCCCTCGATCACCTCGCCCGCGGCATGGGTGCCTTCGTGACCCTCGCCGATGATCAGCTTGGTCGAGGACACGTTCAGCGACAGGCGCAGCATGAGCGAAGCCAGCAGCACCGTCGGGAAGGACGAGAAATCGAGCGGGCGCTCGACGAAGAGCGTGGTCGTGAAGATCAGGATCGCCAGCGCGAAGGACGCGGCGAGGCCGATATCCAGCACCCAGGCCGGCATCGGCAGGATCATCATCACGATGACGGCCATCAGCGCGAGGGCGAAGAGGACGGTCGGCTGGAAGATCGCCGCCGCGGTCAGGCCCGCCGGGCCGGGAAGCCGGGCGACGCTCATTTGCGGCGCAGGTCCAGGAACGGTCGCCGGGCGGCGGACTGCGCCACCAGCGACCCCGGCATGGACGTGCCGCCTGCGGTCGCCAGCGGCTGCGGGGACAAAAGCACGACAGGTGTCGGCTGCGATGGGGCCTGGGGGGCGTTCGCGCCAGGCGAGGCGGGCGCGTCCCCGAGGCCGCTGCGGATCGCGGCGACGCGGGTCCGGTACCGCTCGGCCAGAGGGGCCGTGCGCGAATGGTAGTGCCCGATCGCGGTCTCCCAGTCGCCGCTCTCCTCGGCCAGCGCGCGCAGGAACCGCGCGGCATAGTCGGCGTTGCGCACCGGATCGAGGATGTCCGCCGGGTCGGAGAAGGACTCGCCGTGCCAGCGAAGGTTGATCTGGAAACAGCCGATGTCGAAGTTCGTCGTCCCGGCGGCCAGATGCGCAGCAATCGCGGCCTCGGCCCCGGCGCGGCTGTCGAACCAGGCGCCCGTCCCGGCAACATTCAGGGTCCAGGGCCAGGGGCCGAAGCGCCCGTCGACGCGACGCCCGGTCTCGGCCCGCGTGAGGGCGTGCATCACGTTGTCGGGGATCCCGTGCGCCCTTGCAGCCAGGGTCGCCGCCCGGTCACACAGGGCCGAGGTGTCGGTCCCGGCGCGTGCAGGCCCCGGATCGATGCCAAGCGCCAGCCCCAACAGGATGGTGGCAAGCAGCGCGCCCCGGCGGCGCGGACGATCGGGCATCTCGGTCATGGCCACGTTCTGCGGACCCTCGGCTTTGGGCCATCCTGAGGACGAAGCCTTGCGGATTGGTTATCGCCCGGCACGTCAGTCGTCGTCGCGCGGAAACAGGGCGAGGACCTCCTCGTGCACGGCCCGGCGCGCGGCGACCTGATCCCTGAGGCTCGTCAGCGCGGCAACCGACGGCACGGTGGCCGGATCGGGGGCCGCGACTGCGCCCGCGCGGGACGCCAGCAGGGCGCGGGCCTGCCCATAGGGCCCCGGCGCGGCCTCGGGCAGATCCTCGATCCGCCCGATCCGCCAGAGCAGCGCGGCGGACAGATCGGTGTCGGGGGCGTTAGCCAAAATCCGGCCCAGATCCGCCGTTGCGCCAAGCTGCCACAGGGCGCGCAGCCGCCCCTCCGCCGCGTCAGCGATATTGGCGGCGTCGAGAATGGCCAGCGCCGCCGCGGCGTCTCCGTCGTCGAGCGCCGCTGCGGCCAGCAGACTGGCGGTCGGCGGCAGCGCGGGGTTCGACCCTTCGAGGACGCGCCGCAGGGCGTCCGTCAGGCCCAACTCGCCGAGGCGCAGGGCAACCGCACGCCGCGTCGGCGCGTCCGGGGCGCGGATCAGCGCGGCCTCGTTCCGATAGATGAACCCCGCGAAATCCGCCGGGTCCGCCTGCTCGGCGGCGATTCTGGCAAGCTGCCGAAGGGTCCGGGTCCCCGCGACCGACGGCGGCTGCGGGCTTGTGGCGAAGGTCGCTTCCGCACCCTGCCAATCGCCCGCAAGGGCCCGGACCACGGCCAGCGCCGCGCGCAGGCGCAGGCCCGCGTCGGACGTGCCGCTCTCGAAGGCCCAGGCTTGCAGATCGTCGCGGGTGGCCGCGTCCAGCGGATCGTCCCGGGCGGCGGCCTCCTCGGCCAGGACCATGGCCGCCCGCAAGGCCGTATCCCCGGTGCCCCGCGCCAGCGTGGCCAGCTCCGACCGCGCACGGCTCCAGTTGTCGGCGGCCAGCGCGTCGAGCGCGGCGGTCAGCGGATCGGCATGCCGGCCCCCCGCACGGTCGAGGGCCAGCGTCAGGCTCTCGACGGCGTCCCGGTCCCCGATGCCGCGGAACTTGTCGGTCAGGTCTGGCGCCATCACCGCCCGGAGCATCGGCGTCTGCGCCGAGAACCCGGCAAGGATCGCGGCCCGGGCGGCCGGGGGCAGCGGGTCCGGCAGCGACGTCCGCGCCAGCGCCGCCCAGACCGCCACGGGGCCGGGGCAATCGAGCTGGGACGCCGGGTACGTGGTGTCCGGGAACCGTGCCCCGGTCAGAACCCGGGCCAACGCCGCCAGCTCCGGCGCGCCATTTGCCAGAGCTGGTCCGGCCGCCTCGAGCACGAGCAGCGCCTCGGCCCCGAGGCCGAGCGCGACATAATACTCCGCCAGTGCCCGGTGCCCCTCGGCAGAGGGCATCAGGCGGGCGTCGACCAGCGCACCGCGCAGGGCGGCAATACCCGACGCCGGATCGCCGGTATCCTGCGCGGACAGCGCCTCGACCACGTCATCTTCGGCGCAAATCCCGCCGGTGGTGCCCTGCGGAAGCTGTCGCCGGGTGTCGAGGTCGACCCGCGTCGCCGCACTCAGCGGGTGGCCGGTCGGGACAATTGCGGCATCGGGGGTCTGTTGCTCCTCGCCGCTGGTGTCGGCGGCATGGACCTCCGGGGCGGGCTGCGTGGCGGGGACACGCGGTCCGACGGGCTCGACCAGACCCTGCGACATGGCCCGCGCCATCTGCTGGACGAGGTCAGTGCGCATGTCGTCGAGCGCGGTCTGACGGTCCAGCGACTGCGCGAGGCTGGCCGTCAAGGCGGACGCGGGATCGAGGGACTCTGGCGGCAGGAGGGGCGCGGTCCGCGCCTGGGCGTCGGTGCGATCCGCCTCCCGGCCGGTGGACAGGTCCACGGGCTCGGGCGCGGGAGGCGCCGCGTCGCCGGGCGGGGACACGGCGGGCACCGGGGTGTCGGTCGCGACGGCGGGCAGGTTCGGACCGTCCGGTGCCGGACCGGCTGGCGATATCGGGACGCCGTCGGATCCGGTCACCGGGGCTTCGAACGGGGCGCGCGGGCCGGGCGGGCCGTCCTTGAAGTCGAGCGCCACGTGGCCGCCGCGCAGGTCGAAGGCATCGGCGTGACAGTCACAATTCAACCGGAACCGGATCAGGTTCCGGGCGGCCTCGTGCGTGACATCGGCGACGCGGTCGCGCGGGATCAGGTCGAACAGGCCGGCCATCTGCAGGCCCGTCGGCGGCCCGCCGTAGACGAACCCATAGTCCTCGCCGATGCGGCCGAGGCGCCAGTCGCGCGGCTGGTCCATGTAGACAACGATCCGCGAGAACCCGGCGTGCTCGCCCGATTTCAGCTGCAGATCGGCCAGGGCCGGTACCCCCGGCAGCAGCAGCACCGCGAGCAACACCAGCCGCATCAGGCCGCCTCGTGCCGCAGTTGCTTCAGGGCATGTTCCAGATCGGCGTAGCTCGGTCGGATGTGACGGGGGGCATTCTGGCGGCCGACCTCGATGCAGTTGTTGATCGAGTGCTGGTACAGGTTGGCGACCAGGACCTCGCGGATCAGCGCATAGAAATTGGCGTCCTCGTCCACCACGGCCTTGAGCTTGGCCGAAAACGGCCCGACGATCCCGTAGGCGAGGAACACGCCGAGAAAGGTCCCGACAAGGGCCGAGCCGATCAGCTTTCCCAGGATCTCGGGCGGCTGGTCGATTGCCCCCATCGTCTTGATCACCCCCAGCACCGCGGCCACGATCCCGAGCGCGGGCAGCGCGTCGGCGACCGTTTGCAGGGCGTGACTGGAGTGCAGCGCGTGCCGGTAACTGGCCTCGATCCGCTTGTTGAGCACCTCCTCGACCTGGTTCGGATCGTCGTAGTTCATCGAGGCGCTGCGCAGCGTGTCGCAGATCAGCTCCGTCGCTTCCCGGTCTGCCAGAATGCGCGGATAGGGCGCGAAGACCGCCGAGTCCTGCGGCGCCTCGATGTGCTCTTCCAGGTCGACGGGACTGTTGCGGGCCAGCCGGATCAGCTGGAACAGCAGGCACAGCAGGTCCTGGTAGTCCTGCGAGCGCCAGTGGACCCCCTTGAACACCTTCGCGACGTCCTTGGCGGTATGCTTGATCGAGCCGATGTCGTTCGAGACGACGAAGGCGCCGATCGCCGAACCGCCGATGATCATGAATTCGAACGGCAGGGCGTGCAGGATGATCTCGAGATGGCCGCCCGCCAGCATGAAGCCGCCGAAGACCATCACGAAGACGATGATGATGCCGACGATGCCGATCATGGGCGACCCTCCGCCCCGGATGCGCCGAGGGCGGTCATTGGGTCACCCCCGCGTTGCGGCCCGCGATGATCACGCTGATCGCGTAGGCGCTCTCCGACGGCAGGAGGGCGAGGATCGCCGCCGCGGTTTCGGGGCGCATCCGCGACAGGAAGCCGGACGCGAAGTCGGGTGCCATGGCCTGGAACAGGCGGCCGGCATCGGCGGGATCCATCCGCTCGTACATGGCGACGAGACGCCCCAGGTCCTCGTCAGCGGCGGTCGAGGCGGTCGCGAGTGCCGCGTCGAGGCGCGCCTCGGCCGCTTCGATGGCAGCGAGATCGGCGGTGACGTCGTCCTCGATCACCTGCAGGGCCGCCATCCGGTCGGCAATCCGGGCATCGCGGCGGTCCAGTTGCGCGGCGCGCGCGGCGATCTCGTCGAGCAGGCGCGCGATGTCCGGGTCCGCGGTGCAATCCGCGACCGCCATCTCGGGGGGCGGCTGATGGGCGGGTTCGGCGGTGGCCGCGACGGCCTCCCGCCAGGCGAGGCCGGTGCGCAGGGCGGCACTGGCCAGAAGCAGGCCCATGACGAACACCAGCGGACGGGCACCGGGCCGGCGCGGCAGCGGGGTCTCGCGGGGTCCGATTTTCATCAGACCACCCGGCGCAGGGGCCGGCGCGACCGCCAGCCCTCCGGCTCCTCGGGTTTCGGCGTTGTGGCGGGCGGGGCCTCGGTCGCGGGGGCGGAAGGCAGGTCGTGCATCGCCGCCAGCAGCAGTTCGAGATGCTTTGTCGCGGCCTCGGCCCGCTCGGTCAGGGCGGACAGATCCTCGCGCGAGGCCCCCGCTGCGGTCTGCGCCCGGGACAGGGCGCGGGTCATGTCGTCCACCTGCACCGACAGCACGGCAATCGCGCCGCCCATGCCCTTTTCGAGGTCGCTGAAGCGGCTCAGCCGCCGGGCGAGAACGGCGCAGTAGGCGACCGCCCCGACGCATCCGGACAGAAGCAGCATGTCGGCAATCAGGTCCATGACGCGCCTCAGTTCAGAACGAATTCGCTGATCAGCAGATCCCGGACCCGACCGTCGCCGGTGACCAGTTGCACCCGCCGCAGAAGCTGGGCCCGGACCGAGATCATGGCGGCCGGCGCATCGACATCGTGCCCCGTCAGCGCCTGCAGGTAGCTGTTCAGCACGTCGGCGACACGCGGCAGAAGGAAGGTCACCTCAGCCTCCGCGGCCTTCTCGACCTCCAGCTGGATGGAAATCCGCAGATGTCGGTTCTCGGGGTCCTGCTGAAGCGAGATCACCATCGGCTCGAGCGGGACAAAGGCGATCTCGCCGGTGGCGAAGGGAATTGCGTCGCCATGTTCGGTCGCCCCCGAAAAGATCAGCCCGCGCGAGATCGCAAGGAAGGACCCCGCGCCGAGAGCCGCCGCCGCCACGATCGAAACCAGCAGCATCCGGCGACCGCCCCGGGACGTGGGAGCCGCGTCTTGCGTCATGTCGGTCATCGGACATCTCCCGAGGCTCACGATCTGGCCAAGGGCTAGCGCAACAGGACTAACCGATTGTTAAGCCGCGACAGGGATGGTGGGCCCCGGATCGGCAGGATGCCGGTCAGAACACCGGGAGCTACCTATGGAACAGGTCATGGCGCTGTGGACCGGATGGGACTGGCCGCGCCGCGCGGCCGTGATCGGCTCTTCGGTGGCGGTGCTCGGGCTGCTCCTCTTGCTCGGCCGTGGCTCGGTCACACCGGACTATGCCCTGCTCTATGCCGGTCTGGACCCTGCCGCCGCAGGCGAGGTGGTCGCCGAACTCGACGCCCAGGGCGTGCCCTACCGGATCGCGGGCAGAGGAATCGAGGTGCCTGCCGCCGACCGCGACCGCCTGCGCATGGTGCTGGCAGGAAACGGTCTGCCCCGCACCGGTGGCGCCGGGTACGAAATCCTCGATTCGCTGTCGGGCTTCGGCACCACCTCGCAGATGTTCGACGCGGCCCTCCAGCGCGCGAAGGAAGGCGAGTTGGCGCGCACGATGCTGGCACATCCCGGGATTCGCGCCGCCCGCGTGCATATCTCGGGCGAGGCGCGCAGCCCGTTCGACCGGGGAACGCGGCTGGCGGCCTCCGTGGTGGTCACGCCCAGCGCCCCCGGCGCCATCGGCACGGACCAGGCCCGCGCGCTGCGCTACCTCGTGTCGTCGGCGGTCTCCGGCCTCGGCCCGGAGGACGTCGCCGTCATCGACGGCAGCAGCGGACGCATCATCGACGGCGACGACCCGCTCGGGGGCGGCGGTCTGTCCAGCCGCCGGGCCGCGGAACTGCGCAAGAACGTGCTGCGCCTGCTGGAACCGCATGTCGGCATCGGCGGTGCCCTGGTGGAGGTCCACGTCGATCTCGTCAACGAACAGGAAAGCTACGTCGAGCGCCGGATCGATCCCGACAGCCGCGTGCAGGTCGCGACGGAGAAGGCCGAAACGAACCGCTCCAGCACCGGGTCCGGCAGCGGCCCCGTCACGGTGGCCAGCAACCTGCCGGATGGCGACACCGCCGGGACCGGCGGCTCCGAGCAATCCAGCGACCGGGAAAGCCGCGAGCAGGCACAGTACGACTTCTCGGAAGTCACGCGCGAGGTGGTGCGGCAGCCCGGCGATATCAGGCGGATCTCCGTGGCTGTCCTCGTGGACGGTCACACCGGGGTCGGAACCGACGGCACCCCGGTCTGGACCGCGCGCACGGCCGAGGAACTCGAAGCGCTCGAATCGCTGGTGGCGTCTGCCGTCGGCCTCGACCCTGCGCGCGGGGACAGCCTGACGCTGCGATCCATGCGGCTGGTCGGACCGCCGGAGCCTGACGCAACGCCAAGCCCGCCCCTCGTCAGCTTCGGCGAACTGGACACCATGCGCCTCATTCAGATCGGGGTTCTCGCGGTCGTCCTGCTCGGGCTCGCCGCCTTCGTGGTGCGACCGCTGCTGCGGGCCCGCGCCCTGCCCCTGCCCCCGGCGCGCGCCGCGATTGCCAGCGACGACGCGGACCCGGACATACCTCTTGCGGCGGCACCGCCCGCGACCGCCGCCGCCGGCCCCGGCCTTACGGACATGTCCCAAGACGCAGCCGAGATCCCCAGCATGGCGATCGGAACCTTCGCCTTTCCCGAAGACGGCCCGCTGCCGGATGCGGGGTCCGCCACGACCGGCCCCTCCGCAAGGTTGGACGAGGCTGAGGCCGTCGCCCGGCTGCGCAGCCTGATCGCCGACCGGCGCGAGGAAGCGCTGGAGGTGCTGCGCGGCTGGGTCGAGGCCTCCGAAACCGCGCAGCGGGGACCCCAGCGATGAGTCGCCTGCTCACCCTCGAAGACTTCGCATCCTCCCCGGTCGTCGAGACTCGACCGATGCCGCAGCCTGCGCCTGACCCGGACACGGCCTTGCGCGACGCCGCCACGGCCCCGGATGCGCGCAGCTATGACGACGGTTATCGCGCCGGGTGGGACGATGCGCTGGCCCAGGACGAGACCCGGCGACAGGCCATCTCCGCCGAGTTCGAGCGCAACCTCCAGGAACTGGCCTTCTCGTTCCATGAGGCGCGCGCGCAGGTCATGCTGTCGCTGCGCCCCCTCGTCGAGGGGCTGGTCGCCCAGCTTTTTCCGCGCCTCGGCCCGATGGGGCTGGCCGATCAGGTCGTCGCGGTGCTCGAGCCGATCGCCGACCAGACGTCCGCCCCCACGATCAGCCTTGTCTGCGCCGTCGAGGACGCGCCGTTCCTGCGTCCGCTGCTCGAGGGCACGACCGGCCTCGGCGCAACGCTCGATCCGGATCCGACCGTGCTGCCGGGGCAGGTGTCCTTCCGGCTCGGGCATGAACGCCATGCCATCACCCTCGATGCGGCGATGACCCGGATCACCGAGCTCGTCTCAGCCCATTTCGCGGCCTGCGCCGCCGACCCTCAGGAGACATCGCGCCATGCCGTCTGACGATACCCCGTTTTCCGATGTCCCGGTCGAGATCGTCGTTTCGGTCGGACGCGCGAGGCCGACGATCCGCGACCTGCTCGGGTTGCAGGCGGACGCCGTCCTGACCCTGGACAAGGGGATCGAAGACCCCGTCGACCTGCTGATCGGCGACCGGGTGATCGCCCACGGCGTGCTGGAGGAAGCGGGGGACGGCGACACGCGGCACCTCGCGGTGCGCCTGACCTCCGTGCCGGGGCTGCCCGATGGGGACTAGTCTTCGGTGGCTTTGGGCGGCGCTGGCGATCGTGGTTCTCACCTCTCCCGCCGTCTCCCAGGACCTCAGCATCACCCTGTCCGGGCAGGACAGCCTGACGACCCGGACGCTGGTCCTGCTGGCCGGGATCACGCTGCTCAGTCTGGCACCGGGCCTTGCCATCATGGTGACCTGCTTTCCCTTCGTGATCACGGTCCTCGCGATCCTGAGGCAGGCGCTCGGCCTCCAGCAATCGCCGCCGAACATGCTGCTGGTCTCGCTCGCGCTGTTCCTGACCTATTTCGTGATGGACCCGGTGTTCCAGGAGGCCTGGCAGGCCGGCCTGCGCCCGGTCTCGGAGGGGACGATCCCGCTGGACGAGGGGTTGTCCCTCGCCGCCGACCCGTTCCGCCGATTCATGGCCGCCCGCGTCGACGCCGAGACCGTTCTGCGGCTGGCCGATCTGCGACAGGAAGCGGTGGACCCGGCCGCGCTGGAGACCACGCCGCTGTCGCTGCTGGTCCCGTCCTTCATGCTGTCCGAGATCGCCCGGGCCTTCCAGATCGGCTTCCTGATCTACCTGCCCTTCCTGGTGATCGACCTCGTCGTCGCCGCCGTCCTGATGTCGATGGGCATGATGATGGTTCCGCCCGTGGTGGTGTCGCTGCCCTTCAAACTGGCGTTCTTCGTGGTCGCGGATGGCTGGACCCTGCTCAGCGAAGCCCTCCTGCGCAGCTACCTGTGAGGATGTGCGTGGTCGTGGCGCAACCGTGACACACCTTTCCCATAAGGCGTCCCTCCGTTCCATCGAATGGATCGCGCCATCAAACCATGGGATCGAACAGATAGACTCCGCGCCCGAAGGTCTTCCTCTCTGCCCTCACCCGAGCAGCCACGGTCATCTACTGACTATAGGTTCTGAGCCCAGTGATGGGGTCGGGGGTTCGAGTCCCTTCACCGGCACCAGTGTCCCCCCGAAGATGATCCGCGTTCCCCTGACCCGGGGCGATTCTGTGGATAGGTCGCGCGGGCCTTCCCGATCCTCTGTCCCTGTGTCCCGCCGGTCCTTGTAGGTGCCCGGTAATTCGACACAGCATGTCGTGTCTGCACCACAACACAGGGAAAACCCCGGCAGCGGGGTCGGATTTACTGGGCAGGCAGGACCGTTACGTTAAAAAGGCGGGGTGATGATCGGTCAGATGGGGGATCGTTTGACCATGCTGCCCAAGCTGCGCGTTCCTGTGTCCGGCCTCCGGCTGTTCGGGCTTGGCGCATTGTGTCTCGCGCTGGCGGGCTGTTCGCTGCCCCGGAGTGCGCCGTTGCAGTCCGAGGTGATGCGCTCGGCGCCGGAAAGCACGGCGGATTTTGCCGTCTACGAGGTGACCCGCGGCCTGCTGCCGGTGCTGGCGACCTGGCCCGCGCTGCCCGATCCGCGCCCGGCGAACTGGCCGCGGCGCGGCGGCGGGGATTTCGGCACCGCCATCGCCCCCGGGGACGAGGTGCGGATCACGATCTGGGACACCGAGGACAACTCGCTCTTCACCGCGCCGGGCGAAAGCCGCAGCGCCTTCGAGCCGATGACGGTCTCGCCTGGCGGGACGATCTTCCTGCCCTACATCGGCCAGGTCCGGATTGCCGGGTCCGATGTGACCGTCGCGCGGCAGACCGTCGAGCGGCTGGTGCAGGAGACCGTGCCCTCGGCGCAGGTGCAGCTGGAGGTCGTGTCGGGGCGGAACAATGCCATCGACGTGGTCAGCGGCGTCAACCGGCCCGGCCGTTTCCCGCTGTCGGACCGCAATGTCACCGTGCTGTCGGCCATCGCGCTGGGCGGCGGCGTGGCCCCCGGCGTGGTCAATCCGCAGGTCCGGCTGCAGCGCGGGGCGCACACCTATGGCACCTCGCTGGCGGCGATCGCGGGCGATCCGCACCGCAATGCGCTGGTCCGGGGCGGCGACCTGATCCTGATCGAGAGCGATCCGCGCAGCTTCCAGGCGCTGGGTGCCGTGGGCGAGGCGCAACTCGTGCCGTTCGACCGCGACGTGATCACCGCGCGCGAGGCGATGAGCATGGTCGGCGGGCTGATGCCCGAGCGCGCGAACCCGCAGGGCATCCTGATCTTCCGCGAGTACCCGCGGGCGGCAATGCCGGGTCAGCCCGGCCCGAAACAGCCGCGCGTGGTCTTCGCGTTCGACCTGACCTCGCCGGACGGGGTGTTCTCGGCGGACCGGTTCACGATTGCGGACGGCGACCTCGTGATGGTCACCGAAAGCCCGGTGACCGCGGCCCAGACCATCCTGCGGCTGTTCGCGAATGCCGTGGGCATTCGCAACGCCCTGTGACCCGTCAGTAGGGCAGACCGACGTAGTTCTCGGCCAGCGCGGTCTGCGCTGCCTCGGACTGTTCGAGATAGGCCAGCTCGGCCTCCTGCAAGCGCTGGTCGAAGTCGGTCTGGTCCGGGAAGCGGTGCAGCGTCGAGGTCATCCACCACGAGAACCGCGAGGCCTTCCAGACCCGGGCGAGCGCGCGTTCGGAGTAGAGATCGACCTCGCCGGGTGCGTTGTGCAGGTAGAAGGCCTCAAGCGCCAGGTGCAGGTAGTGCACGTCCGACGCGGCGAGGTTCAGCCCCTTCGCCCCGGTCGGCGGCACGATATGGGCCGCGTCCCCGACGAGGAACAGGCGGCCCCAGCGCATCGGTTCGCAGATGAAGCTGCGCAGCGGGGCGATGGATTTCTCGATCGACGGGCCGGTCACTAGCGCCTCGGCGCTTTCGGCCGGTATCCTCCGGCGCAGCTCGTCCCAGAAGCGGTCATCGCTCCAGGCCTCGACGGTATCGTCGAGCGGGGTCTGCACGTAGTAGCGGCTGAGCGCCGGGTTGCGCATCGAGCAGAGGGCGAAGCCGCGCGCGTGGTTGGCGTAGATCAGTTCGTGGTTCACCGGCGGGGTTTCGGACAGGATGCCGAGCCAGCCGAACGGATAGACCTTCTCGTGTTCGGTGCGGACGGTGTCGGGGATGGTCTTGCGGCTGACGCCGTGGAACCCGTCGCAACCCGCGATCCAGTCGCAATCGATCCGGTGCTCGGTCCCGTCCTTGCGATAGGTGACATGGGGGTGGTCGGTGTCGACATCGTGCAGGGTGACGCCCTCCGCCTCGTGGATCACGAGGCCGTCCATCGCGTCGCGGGCGGCGTAGA
>JAUHZL010000340.1 GCA_030425945.1 Alphaproteobacteria bacterium
AAGTCAGTGCGAAGGGAAACTTTGGCAGGCATCGGAAACTCCTTTGCCGGCCATGGAATCAGAGCGCGGGCGAGCTGGGAACCTCAGAAATCCCTAATGAGTCAGAAGCCAGCCCCTTTGGTATGAGACCCCGGGTCCGACGAAGAAAGCGAGACTGACCATGAGCGAATTGTTTTCGGAAGCCTGGTTCGAGGGCTTCGGCCGCCAGTGGAACGCCGAGCCGGGACTGGCCGACGCGCTGGCGAAGATCGATTTCGACAGCAACGTGGCCTACGGCTTCACCGGCGAGGACACCCCGCGCGGCGTGCTGGAGGTGAAGAAGGGCTTCGTCGAGAAGACCGGCCCCTTCACCGGGCAGGCCCTGAACTGGGACATCCGCCACGCCAAGGAGGGCTGGGAGGCCTGGATGAAGAAGCCGCCGACGATGATGAACATCGGCGTCGCCTATACCACCGGCAAGATGAAGTTCATCGTGGGCGACTACGCCGCGATGATCCGCGACCCCCGGATGGCGGGCCCCTTCATCAAGAGCTTCGCCGCCATGGCGAAAGTGGCCTGAGCCACGACCCGCTGCCCGGACATCGGGCAACACGGGCGTCCGGCCCGGGGCGGGGGCCGGACGGCCCTTGCCCGGCGCGGCGCGGCATGCTCCCCTTCGGCGCATGAGTTACCGCACCGACATCCAGGGCACCCGCTACGTCTTTCCCGACTTGAAGACGCTGCTCGCCCGAGCCTCGCCCGCGCGCAGCGGCGATGCGCTGGCCGGATTGGCGGCGGACGGTCCGCTCGAGCGGATCGCGGCGCAGCGCTGCCTCGCCGATGTGCCGCTGACCGATTTTCTCGGCGACGTGATGCAGGTCGAGGGCGACGCGGTGACCGCGCTGATCCTCGCCCAGCACGACCCCGACGCTTTCGCCCCGGTCCGCTCGCTGACGGTGGGGGCGTTCCGCGACTGGCTGCTCGATCCCGCGACGGACGGCGCGACGCTGGGACGCCTCGCCTTCGGCCTGACCCCCGAGATGGTCGCGGCGGTCTCGAAGATCATGCGCGCGCAGGACCTGATCGCGGTCGCCGCCAGGATCGAGGTCGTCACCCGGTTCCGTTCGACCATCGGGCTGCGCGGGCGGCTCTCGACCCGCAACCAGCCCAACCACCCGACCGACGACAGCCGGGGGATCGCGGTCGCGGCGCTCGACGGGCTGTTGATGGGGGCGGGCGACGCGGTGATCGGGGTCAACCCGGCCACAGACACGCTGCCCGACTACATCCGCATCTGCGAGGTGCTCGACGCGATCCGCACGCAACTCGACATCCCGACCCAGCACTGCTGCCTCGGCCATGTCACGACCGCGCTCGCCGCGATGGAGGCGGGGGCACCCGTGGACCTCGTGTTCCAGTCGGTCGCGGGCTCCGAGAAGGCCAACGCCGGGTTCGGCGTGACGCTCGGCCTGCTCGACGAGGCGTGGGAGGCCGCCCGCGCGCTGGGCCGCGCCCCGGCGGACGGCAACGTGATGTATTTCGAGACCGGGCAGGGCGCGGCCCTGTCGGCGGACGCCCATCACGGCATGGACCAGCAGACGATGGAGACGCGCGCCTATGCCGTCGCCCGGCGCTATCGCCCGCTTCTGGTCAACACGGTCGTCGGCTTCATCGGACCGGAATACCTGGCCGACGGCAAGCAGATCATCCGCGCCGGGCTCGAGGACCATTTCTGCGGCAAGCTCCTCGGCCTGCCGATGGGGGTGGATGTCTGCTATACCAACCACTCCTGGGCCGATCAGGAGGACATGGACCTGCTCCTGGTCTCGCTCGCCGCGGCCGGGGTCAGCTTCGTCATCACCGTGCCGGGGGCCGACGACATCATGCTGAACTACCAGTCGCTGGCCTTCCACGACGCGCAGTTCATCCGCGAGACGCTGGGCCGCCCGCCCGCACCCGAGTTCGAGGCGTGGATGGACCGGCACGGCATCGGCGCGCCCGGCGTGAGCCTGCCCGCGCTCGACGCGGCGCTGGGCCAGCTCAGGCTGCCCGCGGCATGAGCGAGGGCGCCCTGACCCCGGCGGCGATCCGCGCCCTGACCGAGGCCCGCCTGACCTTCGGCGCGCGCGGGCGGGCGCTGGAGACGGTGCGCACGCTCGACTTCGCGCTCGACCATGCCCGGGCGCGCGAGGCGGTGCTGGCGGACGTGGACATCGCGGCGCTTCAGGCCGCCCTCGACCGCGCCGGGCTGGCACACCGGGTGGTGACCAGCGCGGCGGGCGACCGGCAGACCTTCGTGCAGCGTCCCGACCTCGGACGGCAGTTGCCCGACGCGGACGCCGCGTCCTTTGCCGGGACCGGCCCGGCGGACGTGGCGCTGGTGCTGGGCGACGGGCTGTCGGCGACGGCGGTGGCGCTGAACGGGGTCGCCTTCGTCGCGGCGCTGGCCGACCGGCTGGCGGCGCAGGGGCTGAGCCTCGGCCCCGTTGTGCTGGCCCGGCAGGCGCGCGTCGCGCTCGGCGACAAGATCGCGCTGGCAATGGGGGCGGGCACCGTGGTGATGGCGCTGGGCGAGCGGCCGGGGCTGTCGGCGGCGGACAGTCTCGGGGTCTACATCACCCACGCGCCGCGCCCCGACACGCAGGACAGCGCCCGCAACTGCCTGTCGAACATCCGCGAGGCCGGCACTCCGGTCCCGGAGGCCGCGCGGCAGGCCGAGGCGTTGATCCTCGCCATGCGCCGCGCCGGGCAGAGTGGCGTCGCCCTGAGCCGCCTGATCGCGGCGGGGGCCTTGCCCGGCAGCGGCTAGAAGAACCGCCGCGCGGGCGAGAACGCCGCGATCGGCTGGTTCGGTGCGCGGCCCTCGGCCAGATCGGTGACGATCCGCCCGGTGATCCCGCCCAGCGTCAGCCCGAGATGCTGGTGCCCGAAGGCGTGCAGGATGCGCGGCGAGGCCGGGCTTGGCCCGATCGCGGGCAGCGAGTCGGGGAAGGTCGGGCGGAAGCCCAGCCAGGTCGCGTCCGGCGCGGGCAGGGGGCCCAGCATCTCGGCCCCGCGCCGGGCGAGATAGGCAAGGCGGTTGGCCGAGGGCGGGGCGTCGAGCGCCGCGATCTCGACCGTTCCCGCCAGCCGCAGCCCGCGCGCCATCGGCGTGGCGTAGAACCCGCCCTCGGCCCAGCCCACGGGCCGTGTCACCCGGTGCGCGTCCCCGGCGAAGAGCAGGTGATAACCGCGCTCGGTCCCGAGCGGCAGCCGCGCCGTCCCGGCCCCGGCGATCCGGCGGGCAAAGGCCCCGGCGGCGATCACCACGCGGGCCGCATCGACCGGACCGGCCCCGGTCGCGACCTCGACGCGGTCGCCGGTGTCGCGCGTGGCGGTGGCGCGGGCGGTGACGGTGACCCCGCCCCGCGCCGCGAAGGCGGCATGGAAGCGGGCGACGAGCGCCTGAGGGTCGCGGACATGGCGTGCCTCGGGGTAATGCACGGCGCGGGCCACGGGCAGGGTCAGGCCCGGCTCCATCTGCCGCGCCTCCGCCGGGTCGACCTCGGTCCAACTCACCCCGAGGGCGCGGCGCAGCGCCAGCCCCGCGTCGGCGGCCTCCGCCGCGGCGGCGGTGCTCCAGACCGTCAGCTGGCCGCGCGCCACGATCAGGTCCTCGGCCTCCGCCACC
>JAUHZL010000341.1 GCA_030425945.1 Alphaproteobacteria bacterium
CCGGTCTTCCGGCTCGTCCGGCCCGATCAGGATGACCTCGGCCCCGGCCAGCGCCAGGTGACGGGCGGCCGCCGATCCGATCAGCCCGCGTCCCACGACCGCGATGCGCATGGCGTTCTCCGTCCGTTGCGTCGCGCGCATCCTCGCCGGGCCGGGCCGCGCTGTCCACCGCTCCGGCACGAAAACGCCGCCCGCGGACCCCGGGGCGGCGTTGCTGTCCGTCGGTGACGGGTGCGGCTCAGCGGCGGTGATCGTCGTCCTCGTCGTCATCCGCATCGTCGGGCAGGTTGAACAGGCTGTCGGCGTCGAGGTCGGTGCGGAACCCGGCATCCTCGTCATCGGCGTCGTCGTTGCTGCCGGTCAGGGTGAAGGTCTCGAGCCCGGAAATGGCGGTCGGGATCTTCGGCTCCGGCGCCATGCCGAGGCTCTGCTCGGTCGACACCAGCTTGCGGCGCTCGTCGTCGGTCATCATCGCGCCCTCGGCGGCACGGCGCTGCGCGGCCTTCTGCACGGCGGCGTCCAGTTCGGACTGCTTGCACAGGCCCAGCGCGACCGGGTCGATCGGCTGGATGTTCTGGATGTTCCAGTGCGTGCGCTCGCGGATCGCCTGGATCGTCGGCTTGGTGGTGCCGACGAGCTTGCCGATCTGGCCGTCGGTCAGCTCGGGGTGGAACTTCACCAGCCAGAGGATCGAGGCCGGGCGGTCCTGCCGCTTGGAGAGGGGCGTGTAGCGCGGCCCGCGGCGCTTTTCCTCGCCCTCGGCGGCCGGGTTGTGCTTCAGCTTGAGCGGCCGCAGCGGGTCCTTCTCGGACTTGTCGATCTCGCTCTGGTCGAGCTGGTTGTTCGCGATCGGGTCGAAGCCCTTGACCCCGGCGGCCACGTCCCCGTCGGCGATGCCCTGCACCTCGAGTTCGTGCAGGCCGCAGAATTCGGCGATCTGCCTGAAGCTGAGCGTGGTGTTGTCCACCAGCCAGACGGCAGTGGCCTTGGCCATCAGCGGTTTTGCCATCGGTCTGTCTCCTTCGCAGGCACGGCCTCTCCGGGCCGGAAAATCGGCGGCGCCGGTCTGGCGCAGGTCCTCGATTTCGGGGAACGTGGCCGGGTATATAGGCACATCTGCCGTCCGAGGAAAGTCCCAATGCGCCTGATGCTCTGTCTCGTCCTGCTGCTTCTGCCCGGTCTTGCGCGGGCCGAGGGCGAACAGGCGGGCGACTTCGACTACTACGTGCTGTCGCTGAGCTGGTCGCCGACCTGGTGCGCGCAGGAAGGCGACGCGCGGAAGTCGCCGCAATGTGACGCCGGGCGCGGCTTCGGATGGGTGCTGCACGGGCTCTGGCCGCAGAACGAGCGCGGCTGGCCCAGCTGGTGCCGCACGACCGAGCGCGACCCGTCGCGGGCCGACACCGCCGCGATGGAAGACATCATGGGGACGAGTGGCCTCGCGTGGTACCAGTGGCAGAAGCACGGGCGTTGTTCGGGGCTGAGTGCGCGGTCCTATTTCGAGACCGCGCGCGCGGCCTACGAGGCCGTGGTGCGCCCGCCCGTCTTCCGCCGCCTGCCCCGGGTCATGGAACTGCCGGCCCGCGTGGTGGAGGAGGCGTTTCTCGAGGCGAACCCGGGCCTGCGCGGCGACCAGATCACCGTGACCTGCCGCGCCGGCGCGATCCAGGAGGTGCGGCTCTGCCTGACCCGCGACCTGACCCCGCGCCGCTGCGGCGACGACGTGATCCGCGACTGCACCCTCAGCGATGCCGAGATGGCGCCAATCCGCTAGGCGCGCGCCCGGCCCCGTGCCACTGTCGGCGCGAACAGCGGAGAACGCGCGATGAAGCTGAAGGACAAACTGGCCGAACCGGGGCGGCGGCTGTCGATGGAGGGCTGCATCATCTCGTCGCCGGTCGCGGTGCAGGCGGTGGCCTCGACCGGGGTCGATGCGCTGATGCTCGACCTCGAACACGCGCCGACCGATCCCGCCCAACTGCACGCCTGCATCATGGCGGCCCAGGGGACCGACTGCGGGGTGCTGGTGCGCCCGCCGGACCACGCGCCCGCCCATGCGAAGCTGGCGCTCGATCTGGGCGCCGAGGGAATGCTGTTCCCGCTGGTGCGCAGCGCCGAGGAAGTCGCCGCCTGCATCGCCGCCACCCGCTATCCGCCCGACGGCATCCGCGGCTGGGGGGCGTTCGTCGCGCATTCCCGCTGGGGCGTCGCACCGATGGACTACCTGCCCGCCTTCCGCGACCGCATCGTATGCGGCTTCCTGATCGAGACGGTCGAGGCCATCGACGCCATCCTCGCGGTGCCGGGGGTGGACTTCGCCTTCGTCGCACCGTTCGACCTGTCGACCTCGTTGGGCGTGTCGGGGCAGTTCGACGCGCCGGAGTTCCGCAACGCCGTCGCCCGGATCGAGGCGGCGGCGGCCCGCGCGGGGGTGCCGCTCGGGGGTGGCCCGGCCGCGAACCGGGCCGAGGCCGAGGCGCTGTTCGCGCGCGGCTACCGGATGGTCGGCGGCTTCGACATCTTCCAGTTGAAGCGCGCCGTCTCCGAGATGGTGTCCTGGACCCGCTGAGCCGGGCTCAGAGCGTCAGCACCGTCGAGCCGGTGGTGGTGCGGGCCTCGAGCGCGCGGTGCGCCTCGGCGACCTGGTCGAGCGGGAAGCGCTGGTCGATGCGGATCTTCACCGCGCCGCTGACCACCTTGTCGAACAGGTGCCGCGCCATCGCCTGGCAGGTCTCGTGCTGCGCGACATGGGTAAAGAGCGTCGGCCGCGTGATCTTCAGCGAGCCCTTCGCGCCCAGCACCCCGAGGTTGAACGGCGGCACCACGCCCGAGGCATTGCCGAACGATATCATCATGCCGAAGGGCTTGAGCGAGTCGAGCGAGCCCTCGAACGTGTCCTTGCCGACCGCGTCCATCACCACGTCGACGCCGGCGCCGCCGGTCAGGCGCTGCACCTCGGACACCCAGTCGCCCGAGCGGTAGTTAATGCAGTGCGCCGCCCCGTGCTCGACCGCGAGGGCGCATTTCTCGTCCGTTCCGGCGGTGCCGATCAGGGTGATCCCCTCGGACCGCGCCCACTGGCAGGCGATCAGCCCGACCCCGCCCGCGGCGGCATGGAACAGCACGGTGTCCCCGGCCTTGAGCGGCGTCGTGCGGTGGAAGAGGTACTGCACCGTCAGCCCCTTCAGCATCATCGCGGCGCCTTCCTCGAAGGAAATCGCGTCGGGCAGCGGGCAGACCTGCGCGGCGGGCATCACGCGTGCCTCGCAATAGGCGCCGGGCGGCTGCGCGGCATAAGCGGCGCGGTCGCCGACGGCCAGGTGGGTGACGCCCTCGCCCACGGCCTCGATCACGCCGGCGGCCTCCATCCCCATCGCGGCCGGCAGCGTCATCGGGTAGACGCCCGAGCGCTGGTAGACGTCGATGAAGTTCAGCCCGCAGGCCTTGTGCGCGATGCGCACCTCGCCCGGTCCGGGCGCCCCCACCTCGCGGTCCACGATGCGGAACTGCTCGGGGCCGCCATGGGCCTCGATGACGACGGTTCTTGCCATGCTGTCCTCCCTCAGTCGGGTGCTACTGCGCGACCCGAAGCACGATCTTGCCGATA
>JAUHZL010000342.1 GCA_030425945.1 Alphaproteobacteria bacterium
CTCGACTGCGACGTGATCCAGGCCGACGGCGGCACCCGCTGCGCCTCGATCACCGGCGCCTGGGTCGCGCTGCGCCTCGCCGTCAACAAGCTGATGAAGGCCGGTGACATCCGCTCGGACCCGCTGCTCGACCACGTCGCCGCCGTCAGCTGCGGCATCTACGCCGGGCAGCCGGTGCTCGACCTCGACTATGCCGAGGACAGCGAGGCCGGGACCGACGCCAATTTCGTGATGACCGGCGCCCTCGGCCTGGTCGAGGTGCAGGGCAGCGCCGAGGGCGCACCCTTCTCCCGCGCCCAGCTCAACACCCTGATGGACCTCGCGGAAAGCGGCATCACCCAGCTTATCGCGGCCCAGAAGGCGGCCATCGCCTGATGCGGCGCTTCGACGGAGACACCCTGCTCGTCGCCTCGCACAACACGGGCAAGATCGAGGAGATCGCCGATCTCCTCGCGCCCTTTGGCATTTCCGTCACCTCCGCCGCCGCCCACGGCCTGCCCGAGCCGGACGAGACCGAGACCACCTTCGTCGGCAACGCCCGGATCAAGGCCCACGCGGCGGCCAAAGCCACCGGCCTGCCCGCGCTGGCGGACGATTCCGGCATCGAGATCGACGCCCTCGACGGCGCGCCCGGCGTCTATACCGCCGATTGGGCCGAAACCCCGAACGGGCGTGATTTTGTTATGGCTATGACCAAGACCCACCAGATGTTGGAGGATCGTCAGGCCCCGCAGCCGCGCACCGCCCGGTTCTGCTGCACGCTGGTGCTGGCCTGGCCCGATGGCCACGACGAGGTGTTCGAGGGCCGGATGCCCGGTCAGATCGTCTGGCCGATGCGCGGCGCGCAGGGCCACGGCTACGACCCGATCTTCCAGCCCGACGGCTACGACATCACCTTCGGCGAGATGGATCGCTGGGAAAAGAACAAGATCAGCCACCGGGCGCGGGCCTTCGAAAAGCTCGTCGCCCTTTTCGGAGAGCGTCATGTCTGACCGCACCCTCATTTCCACCGGGTCCCCCTTCGAGCGCACGCTCGGCTATTCCCGCGCCGTCGTGCAGGGCGACTGGTGCTTCATGGCCGGGGTCACCGGCTATGACTACAGCACCATGACCATGCCCGCCGACGTGACCGAGCAGGCGCGCAACTGCTTCAAGACCGTGAAGGGCGTGCTCGACCAGGCCGGGTTCGAGATGGGCCAGATCGTCCGCGTCGTGCACTACGTTGCCGATCAATCGCTGGTCGACGCGCTGGTGCCGGTGCTGGGCGAGCATCTCGCCGACATCCGCCCCGCCGCGACCATGGTCATCGCGCAGCTGATGAAGCCGGAAATGCTCTACGAGATCGAAGTCACCGCGTTCAAGGGATGAGCGCGGCGCCCGACTGGCAGCAGGGCGGCTTCGGCCTCTACCTGCACTGGCCCTTCTGCCAGTCGAAATGCCCCTACTGCGACTTCAACAGCCATGTCGCGGCCCGGATCGACCAGCGCCTCTGGCGCGACGCCTTCCTTGCCGAGATCGCCCGCGCCGGCCGCGACACCTCCGACCGCATCCTCGACACCGTGTTCTTCGGCGGCGGCACGCCCTCGCTGATGGACCCGGACCTCGTCGCCGCGATCTTCGACGCCATCCGCGGCACCTGGCGCACCTCGAACAGCTTCGAGGTCACGCTCGAGGCCAACCCGTCTTCCATCGAGGCCGCCCGCTTCCGCGCCTACCGCGACGCCGGGGTGAACCGCGTCTCGATGGGGATGCAGGCGATGAACGACGCCGACCTGCGCGCGCTTGGCCGCCTGCACAGCGCCGCCGATGCCCTGCGCGCCTTCGATACCGCGCGCGCCACCTTCGACAGGGTCAGCTTCGACCTGATCTATGCCCGCCAGCACCAGACCCCCGACGACTGGCGCGCCGAACTGGACCGCGCCCTCGCGCTCGGGCTCGACCACCTGTCGCTCTACCAGCTCACCATCGAGGACGGCACCGCCTTCGGGGCGCGCCACGCGGCGGGCAAGCTGCCGGGCCTGCCCGACGACGACCGCGCCGTGGCGCTCTGGGACATCACGCAGGAGCGCACGCAGTCCGCCGGACTTCCCGCTTACGAAATCTCCAACCATGCCCGCCCGGGCGCCGAGTCGCGGCACAACCTGATCTACTGGCGCTCGGGCGACTGGCTCGGGATTGGCCCCGGCGCGCATGGCCGCCTCACCCTCGACGGCACCCGCTACGCGACCGAGACACCACGTGCCCCCGGGGCGTGGCTGGCGGGTGTTTCACGTGAAACACGGCCGGGCTGGGAGCACAGCCCGCTACCCGCCGCCGAGCACGCGACCGAGTTCCTGCTGATGGGCCTGCGCCTGACCGAAGGCGTCGATCTCGACCGCTACGACGCGATCGCGCCGCGCCCGCTCGACGCGCAGGTCCTCGCCGGTCTGGCCGAAGACGGCATGATCGAACTGGACAACCGCCGCCTGCGCACCACCTCGCAAGGGCGATTGCTTCTCAACGCGGTGTTGCGGGCGCTTCTGGTGGACGACTGATGCGGGTTCTCTGGCTGATCGGTGGCGGCACGGCGCTGGCCTGTGGCGCGGTCGGCGTGGTCCTGCCGCTGGTCCCGACGGTGCCCTTCCTGCTGCTCGCCGCCTTCTGCTTCGCGCGCTCGTCCGACACGCTGCACGACTGGCTGGTGACACACCCGACCTTCGGCCCGCCGATCGAGGACTGGCGCAGCGGCGGCGCGATCCGGCCGCGGGCCAAGCGCCTCGCCACCGTCTCGATCGCGGCGGCCTTCCTGTTGTCCGTCCTGATGGGCGTCCGCCCGACCATCCTGATGATCCAGGCGCTGGTGCTCGGCGCGGTGCTGGTCTTCATCTGGACCCGGCCCGGCGGCACCGACGCCGCCTGAGGCTCAGGCGGTTCCGGTCAGCCGCGCGCAGAGCTCGTCGAGTTGCGCGAGGTCGCGGTACGAGATCACCACTTCCCCCGAACCCGCCGTCGTGTGCCGGATCTCGACCAGCATCCCGATGGTCGCCGACAGGTCACCTTCCAGCTGCCGCGTATCGGCGTCCTTGGCCGGGGCGCCGCCGCGCGGCTTGCCGATCCCGGCCGATCCGCCCGTGTCCCCGCCGGTCTTGCCCG
The DNA here is from genome assembly GCA_030425945.1 of Alphaproteobacteria bacterium. GTDB lineage: Bacteria > Pseudomonadota > Alphaproteobacteria > Rhodobacterales > Rhodobacteraceae > Dinoroseobacter. The sequence continues at coordinate 3,133 of JAUHZL010000342.1, forward strand.
CGGCACCGCGCGCCAGCTTCTCGACCTCGCGGACCGACAGGCCCTTCATCACCGCCTCGCGCGCCAGCTCCAGCGCGTTCGGCAGCGTGATCAGCGCCCGCGCGTGACCCGCGCTCAGCTTGCCGTCGCGCACGAAGCGCAGCACCTCGTCCGGCAGGGACAGCAGGCGCAGCATGTTGGCGATGTGGCTTCTGGACTTGCCCAGCGCCTCGGCGACCTTTTCCTGCGTGTGCCCGAACCGGTCGATCAGCTGCTTGTAGCCCAGCGCCTCTTCGACCGCGTTCAGGTCGGCGCGCTGGATGTTCTCGATGATCGCGATCTCCAGCACCTCGGCGTCGCTGAAGTCGCGCACCAGCACCGGCACCTCGTGGACCTGCGCCATCTGCGCCGCGCGCCAGCGCCGCTCGCCCGCGACGATCTGGAACCGCTCCGGGTCGCCGGGCAGGGGCCGCACGATCAGCGGCTGGATGA
>JAUHZL010000343.1 GCA_030425945.1 Alphaproteobacteria bacterium
GGCGCTGCACGCGGTCTTCAACACCCCCTTCGACAAGCTGGTCTGGGACGTCGGACACCAGTGCTACCCGCACAAGATCCTGACCGGGCGCCGCGACCGCATCCGCACCCTGCGCCAGAAGGACGGCCTGTCGGGCTTCACCAAGCGCGCGGAGAGCGAGTACGACCCGTTCGGGGCGGCGCATTCCTCGACCTCGATTTCGGCCGCGCTGGGCTTTGCTACCGCGCGCGACCTCGGCGGTGCGACCGGCGACGCGATCGCGGTGATCGGCGACGGCTCGATCAGCGCCGGGATGGCCTACGAGGCGATGAACAACGCGGGCTCGGAAGGCCGGCGGCTGTTCGTGATCCTGAACGACAACGAGATGAGCATTGACCCGCCCGTCGGCGCGATGTCGAAATACCTGTCTGCCCTGTCCGCCAGCGGTCCGCTGCATGCGCTGAAGGACCTCGCGGAAGGCGTCGAGGCCGTGCTGCCCGCACCGCTGCGCGAAGGCGCCCGCCGGGCGCGGGCGCTCGTCGAGGCCCCGCTGGGCGAAGCCCCGCACGGCAGCGCGACCCTGTTTGAGGAACTGGGCTTCACCTATGTCGGCCCGATCGACGGGCATGACATGGGCCAGCTGCTGCAGGTCCTGCGCGCCACCCGGGCCAAGGCCACCGGGCCGGTGCTGATCCATGTCTGCACGGTCAAGGGCAAGGGCTACTCGCCCGCCGAACTGTCGGACGACTGCTATCACGGCGTGGCCGCCTTCGACGTGGCGACCGGCAAGCAGAAGAAGAGCGCGGCCAATGCCCCGGCCTATACCAAGGTCTTCGGCGAGACGCTGACGACGCTGGCCGAACGCGACGGCCGGATCTGCGCGGTCTCGGCGGCGATGCCGGGCGGCACCGGCGTGTCGATCATGGGCAAGCGCTTCCCGGGCCGCGTCTTCGACGTGGGGATCGCCGAACAGCACGCGGTGACCTTCTCGGCGGCGCTGGCGGCGGGCGGGATGAAACCGTTCTGCGCGATCTACTCCAGCTTCCTGCAACGCGGCTACGACCAGGTCGTGCATGACGTGGCGCTGCAGAACCTGCCGGTGCGCTTCGCGATCGACCGCGCCGGGCTGGTGGGTGCCGATGGCGCGACCCATGCCGGGGCCTTCGACATCGGGTTCATGGGTGCGCTGCCGAACATGGTGGTGATGGCAGCGGCGGACGAGGCCGAGCTGGTGCACATGGTTACCACGGCGGCGGCCTATGACGCGGGGCCGATCGCGTTCCGCTATCCGCGCGGCGAAGGCGTCGGGATCGAGATGCCCGAACATGGCCGGGTTCTGGAGATCGGCAAGGGCCGCATCGTGCAGGAGGGCGCGCGGGTCGCGCTGCTGTCGCTGGGGGCGCACCTGTCCGAGTGTCGGGCCGCGGCGGAGGACCTCGCGTCGCTGGGGATCGTGCCGACGATTGCCGACGCGCGCTTCGCCAAGCCCTTCGACCAGGACCTGGTTGCCCGGCTGGCGGCCGAGCACGAGGTGCTGATCACCGTCGAGCAGGGGTCGGAGGGCGGCTTCGGGGCCTTCGTGCTGCACTGGCTGGCGAATACCGGTCGCCTCGACGGGCGGTTGAAGGTGCGCACGATGACCCTGCCGGACCGGTTCATCGACCAGGCGAGCCCGGCGGACATGTATGCCGATGCCGCGCTGACGGCGGCCGACATCGCGCGGGTGTCGCTGGAGGCGCTGGGCGTGGACAGCCTGAAGGGCCGTGCCCGGGCCTGAGGGCCGGTACGACAGCAAAAAAAGGCCCGGACCTGCAACGGTCCGGGCCTTTTGCATGTCCGGCGGGCCGGGTTCAGGCGCGCAGCAGCGAGGCGAAGATCCGGTCGCGGTGCTCGGCGAGGTAGATGCGCAGCCAGGGCGTGTAGGGTTCGGGGTGGCGGGCCACCTCGGCGCAGAGATCGTAGAGGTCGATCCACTTCGTCTCCGCCACCTCGTCGGGGTTCGGCGCGAGGCGCAGGTTCGGCCCGGCCTCGGCGACGAAGATGTCGACCACCTCGTGTTCGGTCAGCCCGTTCCCCACGTCGGCGCGGTACTCGACGCGGTCGCGGTGGATCGGGCTGAGGCCGGTGATCCCCAGTTCCTCGTCCAGCCGCCGGACGGCGCAGGCGGCGGGGTCCTCGTTCCACAGCGGGTGGGTGCAGCAGGTGTTCGCCCAGAAGCCGGGCGTGTGGTACTTGGTCAGCGCCCGGCGCTGCAGCAGGACCTGCGTGCCGTGCAGCACGAAGACCGAGACCGCCTTGTGGCGCAGGCCGCGCTGGTGAACCTCCAGCTTCTCGACCGGGGTCAGGTGGCCATCGACCCAGGCCGGAACCATCTCGGTCCGGGTGTCGGCGGCAAGGGTGGCAAGCGTATCAGGCATGATCAGACCGAAAGCGGGGACACCAGCCCCCAGAGATGGGCGACGTTCTTCACGCCGATCTTGAGATGAGCGAGCGGGCGCGCCTTGACCAGACGCTTGTTCATGTAGGCCTCGAAGGTGAGGCGCTGCACGTCCACGTCATGGCAGAGGCTGACGAACCGTTCGCGGCGTTCGTCCGAGCGATAATAGGCATCCTGCATCGCGCCGAGGATGCGGAAAACTGACCCATGCTCCTTGAGGAAGCGCTTGCGGGCGAGCTTCAGATCCGCGACGCGGCCGGACTTCAGGCAGGCGGCCGCGGCGAAGGCGGCTTCGCGCCCGCCTTGCATGGCGTAGTAGATGCCTTCGCCCGAGGACGGGGCCACCACCCCGGCGGCATCGCCGGCCAGCACCACGTCGCGGCCGTTGTCCCAGCGGTCGAGCGGCTTCAGCGGGATCGGCGCGCCCTCCTTGCGGAGCGTCTCGCATTCGGTCAGACCCGAGCTTTCGCGCAGCAGGCGGGTGGCCTCCTTCAGGTCGGTGCCGTCGACGCCTGTGCCCATGCCGACCGAGCAATGTGCCCCGTGCGGGAAGACCCAGCCGTAGAAGTCGGGCGAGATCACGCCGTCATAGATCACGTCGCAGCGGGTCGGGTCGTATTTCTCGGCGCCCTTGCTGCCTGCCTCGGGGGTCTTGATGATCTCGTGATAGGCGATGACATAGGGGATCTTGTCGCCGCCCGGCACCTCGGCGCGCGCGACGTCCGAGCGGGCCCCGTCGGCGCCGATGACCAGTTTCGTGGTCAGGCGGACCTCGTTGCGACTGGCCTTGTCGCGGTAGACGACATGGGTTCCGGCCTCGTCGCGGTCGATCCGCAGGAAGGTGCCGGTGTGACGGTCGGCCCCGGCGGAGGCGGCGCGCTTGCGCAGGAACTCGTCGTAGAACTCGCGGTCGACCATGCCGACGAAGCCGTTCTCGATCGGGATGTCGACGGCGCGCGCGGTGGGCGAAACCATCCGGGCGGTGGTGATCTTGGCGACGATCTGGCTGTCGGGGATGTCGAAATCCTCGATCAGGCGGGGCGGGATCGCGCCGCCGCAGGGCTTGATGCGCCCGGCCCGGTCGATCATCGCCACCTTGTGTCCCTTGCGGGCGAGGTCGCTGGCTGCCGTTGCGCCCGAGGGTCCGCCTCCAACCACCACTACGTCATAGATCATGGGTTCAC
>JAUHZL010000344.1 GCA_030425945.1 Alphaproteobacteria bacterium
GGCGATGCCCATGTCCTCTACCTGCTGCCCGAGGGCGCGATCGAGTTCACCGGGCGCTGAGCCCGCGACGACAATCCGCCCCGCCGCCCGCGAGGAGAGGGGCGGCCGGGGCGCGTGCGAGGGGAGGAATTCGCATGACCGAGACCGGCAACGCCGCCGCGTGGTTCGTGGACCGTCATCTGGGCGAGGGGCGCGCGGGCAAGACCGCCTTCCGCGAAGCCGCGGGCGAGAAGCGGCAGCTCACCTATGGCCAGCTTGCGCATGACAGCGCGCGGATGGCGGGCGCGCTGGCGCGGGCCGGCATCCGGCGCGAGGAACGGGCGCTGATGCTGGTGCTCGACCAGGTCGAGTTCCCGGTGATCTTCTGGGGCGCGCTGAAGGCCGGGGTGATCCCGGTGCCGCTGAACACGCTGCTGGCGACCGGCGTCTACGAGGAAATCCTGCGCGACAGCCGCGCCGCGATCCTGTTCGTCAGCCACGAGCTTTATCCGGTGGTGGAACCGGCGCTGGCCGCGGCCCCCGACCTGCGCGAAGTCGTGGTGATCGGCGGCGCGGCACCCGAGGGGACGGCGGGCTACGCGGCCTTCGTGGCGGGCGCCGAGGGGCGCGAGGCGCTGGCGGTGTCGGGCGACGAATGCGCGTTCTGGCTCTATTCGTCGGGGTCCACCGGGCGGCCCAAGGGCGTGCGCCATGTCCATGCCGCACTGAAGGCGACGGCGGACACCTACGGCGCGCAGGTGCTGGGCGTCGAGGAGGGCGACACGGTGTTCTCGGTCGCGAAGCTGTTCTTCGCCTATGGCCTCGGCAACGGGATGACCTTCCCGATGGCGGTGGGCGCGACCACGGTTCTGTTCAACGGGCGGCCCACGCCGGACTCGGTCTCGGCCATCCTCGGGGCGGAGCGGCCGACGGTCTTTTGCGGGGTGCCGACGCTCTACGCGGCGCTGGAGCATTTCTGGGAGAAGCAGCCGAAGCCGGACGCGCCGCTGCGGGTCTGCATCTCGGCGGGCGAGGCGCTGCCGGCGGCGGTCGGGCGGCAGTGGCAGGCGCTGTGGGGGGTGGATATCCTCGACGGGGTCGGCTCGACCGAGATGCTGCACATCTTCCTGTCGAACCGGAAGGGCGACGTCGAATACGGCACGTCGGGCGTCGCGGTGCCGGGCTACGAGGTGCGGCTGGTGGACGAGCACGGGGCGGACGTGGCACCGGGCGAGGTGGGCGAATTGCTGGTGCGCGGGGCCTCGGCGGCGGATGGCTACTGGAACCAGCGCGGCAAGAGCCGCACGACCTTCGAGGGCGAGTGGACCCGCACCGGCGACAAGTACGAGCGCACCGCGGCGGGGCGCTACGTCTACTGCGGGCGCACCGACGACATGTTCAAGGTCTCGGGCATCTGGGTGTCGCCCTTCGAGATCGAGCAGGCCGTCTCGGCGCACCCGGCGGTGCTGGAATCGGCGGTGGTCGCGTGGCGCGACGCGGACGGGCTGGAGAAACCCAAGGCCTATGTCGTGCTGCGCGAGGGCCATGACGCGGCCGAGTGCGAGACGATCCGCGAGTTCGTGAAAGAGAAGATCGGCAAGTGGAAATACCCGCGCTGGATCGAGGTGATGGACGAGTTGCCAAAGACGGCGACCGGCAAGATCCAGCGCTTCAAGCTCCGGGCCTCCGCATGACGGTGTGGAGCGGGCAGGTCGCCCGGATCACGGTCGGGGGGCGCGGGCTGGAGGTCCGGACCTGGGGGCCGGGGCCGGAGACCGCGCCGACGCTGGTGCTGCTGCACGAGGGGCTGGGCTCGCTCGGGCTGTGGCGGGACTTTCCCGAGCGGCTGGCGGCGGCGACCGGCTGGGGCGTCGCGGCCTATTCGCGGGCGGGCTACGGGTTCTCGGACCTGGCGGACCTGCCGCGCCCGCTGGATTACATGACGCGCGAGGCGGTCGATGTGCTGCCCGGCGTGCTCGACGCTCTGGGCGTGCAGCGGACCGTGCTGATGGGCCATTCCGACGGGGCGACCATCGCGGCGATCCACGCCGGATCGGTGGCGGACCCGCGGGTGCGCGGGCTGGTGCTGATGGCGCCGCATTTCTTCACCGAGCCGATGGGGCTGGCCGAGATCGCGCGGGCGCGCGAGGCCTTTGCGACGACCGACCTGAAGGACCGGATGGCGCGGCACCATGCCGACCCGGAGGCGACCTTCCGGGGTTGGAACGACGCCTGGCTCGATCCCGGGTTCAAGGCCTGGCATGTCGGCGAGGTCATCGACTACCTTCGGGTGCCGGTGCTGGCGATCCAGGGCGAAGAGGACCAGTACGGCACGCTGGCGCAGATCGCCGAGATCGAGACGCGCAGCTATGCGCCGGTCGAGACGCTGATCCTGCCCGGCTGCCGCCATGCCCCGCACCAGGACTGCCCCGAGGCGGTGCTGGCGGGGGTGTCGGAGTTCTGTGCCCGGCTGGCGCGGATCGAGGCGGCCCTGCCCGAAGGCGCGTGAGGCCGCCCTATATCCCCGGCGTGACGCCCCGCCCGCCCGAGGGGGCGTTCGACGCGGTCAAGGCGAGCGTGCATCCCGGCATGGACGCGGGGGCGCTGGCGGCCTCGGCCGCGCTGGCGGAGGGGCTGCGGCTCTATCGCGACGGGTATTTCTGGGAATGTCACGAGGTGCTGGAGGCGGTCTGGATGGCGGCCCGCGACGGCTCGCCCGAGAAGACCGCCTTGCAGGGCGTGATCCAGCTTGCGAACGCGGCGCTGAAGGCGCGGATGGGGCGGCCCCGCGCGGTGCGGCGGCTGTGCGGGATGGCCGAGGCCCTGCTGGTGCAGGCGGGCGCGCCGGGGGCGCTGCCGCTGGACCTGCCGGGCGCGGCCCTGGCGGCGGACCTGGCCCGGTTGAGGCGCGATTCGGCAAAATAGTGCATTATGTTGCACCTGCGGGGGTGGTGCCCCGGCGGAAAAATTCCGAACCGAGGGGCAAAATCTCTTGATTACAGGGGCATCAGCCTAGATAAGGGGTCACGCGCCGGGCGCGGGAAGCTGTTTACAGGATCAACTTTTTGCACTAAAGTGCACATCAATGACACTGACCTCGGAAAGAGTGCCCGCCATGACGAAGCTGATCGACTTCCAGACCGACCCCTCGAAATACCGCCATTGGCGGGTCGAGTATGACGGCCCCGTCGCGAACCTCTACATGGACGTGGACGAGAACGGCGGGCTCTTCGAGGGCTACCAGTTGAAGCTGAACAGCTACGACCTCGGGGTCGACATCGAGCTGGCCGACGTGGTGCAGCGGATGCGTTTCGAGCACCCGGAGGTGAAGGTGGTCGTGATGCGCTCGGGCAAGGACCGGGTGTTCTGCGCCGGGGCCAACATCCGGATGCTGGGCGGGGCTGCCCACAGCCACAAGGTCAACTTCTGCAAGTTCACCAACGAGACCCGCAACACCTTCGAGGCGGCCGAGGCGGACTCGGGCCAGAAATACATCTGCGCGGTCAAGGGCGCCTGCGCGGGCGGCGGCTACGAGCTGGCGCTGGCCTGCAACCACATCATGCTGACCGACGACTCGTCCTCGTCCGTGGCGCTGCCCGAGGTGCCGCTGCTGGCGG
>JAUHZL010000345.1 GCA_030425945.1 Alphaproteobacteria bacterium
CGAGAAGTTCATCCTCGACATCGAGGCGCTGCAGACCCTCGCCGAGCTCTGCCGCCCGGCCGAGGCCGACACCGACGCGCTGGCCTTCGAGGCGATTGCCGAGGTCCCGCCGGGCGGACATTTCTTCGCCGCCGCCCACACCATGGCGCGCTACCGGACCGCGTTCTATGCGCCGCTGGTCGCCGACCTGTCGAACCACGGGCTCTGGACCGAGTCGGGCGCGCTGACCGCCGACCAGCGCGCCACCGCGATCTGGCAGCGCGTGCTGTCCGGCTTCGAGCCCCCCGCCGCCTGCGCGGGCGCCGCGGACCGGCTGGCCCCCTACATCGCGGCCGACATCGCGGCAGGCGGCATGCCCCCCGAGAATTGAGATCTGCCCCGCCACGAAAAACGCCGCCGGCGGACCGGCGGCGTTGGTTTGGGCAGTCCCCGTCCCGGGGATCAGGCGGCGGCGACGGCGCGCTTGGCCATGACCCGGACGAGGTTGGCGCGGTAGGCGGCCGAGCCGTGGATGTCGCTCAGGAGCCCGTCCTCCGACACCGCAACCGCGTCGAGGGCGGCGGGCGAGAAGTCGGCGGCCAGCGCGGCCTCCATCCCGGCGTGGCGGAACACGCCGTCGGACCCGGCCCCGGTGACCGCGACGCGCACGCCGTTTGCGGTCCGGGCCACGAAGACCCCGGTCATCGCGTAGCGGGACGCGGGGTTCGGGAACTTGGCATAGGCACAGGCGGCAGGGGCCTCGAAGCGGACGGCGGTGATGATCTCGCCGTCTTCGAGGGCGGTCGAGAACATGCCGGTGAAGAAGTCGTCCGCGGCGATCTCGCGCGTGTTCGTCACGATGGTCGCCCCGAGCCCCAGCAGGCCCGCCGGGTAGTCCGCCGCCGGGTCGTTGTTGGCGATCGAGCCGCCGATCGTGCCCATGTGGCGCACGGCCGGGTCGCCGATCCCGCCCGCGAGCTTCGCGAGCCCGGGGCAGGCGGCCTGCAGGGCGGCGTTGCCCGCGACCTCGGCATGGGTCGTGGTCGCGCCGATGGTGACCGTCGATCCGCTGACGCTGATGCCCGACAGCCCGGCCCCGCGCAGGTCGACGAGGTCGGAGGGCGCGGCGAGGTGCTGCTTCATGGTGGGGAGCAGGGTCTGCCCCCCGGCCAGGAACTTGCCGTCTTCCGCCCCGGCCATCGCGGCCGCGGCGGCATCGACGGAGGCGGGCTTGTGGTAGGTTGCCTCGTACATGGTTTCCCTCCTCCTACTCGGCGGCCTGAAGCGACGCGGTGGACTGCAACGCCATCCACACCTTCTGCGGCGTGGCGGGCATCGACAGCGCGTCGGTGCCGATCGCGTCGGTGATCGCGTTGATGACGGCGGGCGGGGCACCGATGGCCCCCGCCTCGCCGCAGCCCTTGATCCCCAGCGGGTTCGAGGGGCAGACGGTCGTGTTGTGCTCGATCGTGTAGAACGGCACGTCGTCGGCGCGCGGCATCGCGTAGTCCATGTACGAGCCGGTGATCAGCTGGCCGTCCTCGTCGTAGACGACCTGCTCCAGCAGCGCCTGGCCGATGCCCTGCGCCACGCCGCCATGCACCTGGCCCTCGACGATCATCGGGTTGATGATCGTGCCGAAGTCGTCGGCGGCGGTGAACTGGATGATCTCGGTGACGCCGGTGTCCGGATCGACCTCGACCTCGGCGATGTAGCAGCCCGCGGGGAAGGTGAAGTTCGACGGATCGTAGAACGCCCCCTCCTTCAGGCCCGGCTCCATGTCCGGCGGCAGGTTGTGCGCGGTGTAGGCGGCCAGCCCGATCTCGTGCCAGGCCAGCTTGCGGTCGGTGCCCTTCACCTTGACCTCGCCGCCCTCGATGACGATGTCGTCCTCGGACGCCTCGAGCTGGTGCGCGGCGATCTTCTTCACCTTGGCCTCGATCTTGTCCATCGCCTTGACGATGGCGCTCATGCCGACGGCACCCGAGCGCGAGCCGTAGGTGCCCATGCCGAACTGCACCTTGTCGGTGTCGCCGTGGACGATGGAGACGTTCTCCATCGGCACGCCGAAGCGGTCGGACACGATCTGCGCGAAGGTCGTCTCGTGGCCCTGGCCGTGGCTGTGCGAGCCGGTCAGGATCTCGATGGTGCCGACCGGGTTGACGCGCACCTCGGCCGATTCCCACAGGCCGACGCCCGAGCCGAGCGAGCCCACCGCCGCCGACGGCGCGATGCCGCAGGCCTCGATGTAGCACGAGTAGCCCATCCCGCGCAGCTTGCCGCGCGCGGCGGCTTCGGCCTTGCGGGCGGCGAAGCCCGCCACGTCCGCGGCCTTCATCGCCTTGTCGAGGTTGCCGCCGAAGTCCCCGGCGTCATAGGTCAGGATGACCGGGGTCTGGTACGGGAACTCGTTGATGAAGTTCTTGCGGCGCAGTTCGGCCGGATCGACGCCGAGCTGCCGCGCGGCCACCTCCATCGCCCGCTCGATCATGTAGCAGGCTTCCGGACGTCCCGCCCCGCGATAGGCGTCGACGGGGACGGTGTTGGTGTAGACCGCCTTCACGTTGCCGAAGATGTGCGGGATCACGTACTGGCCCGAATAGAGCGTCGCGTGCAGGTAGGTCGGCGTGACCGACGAGAACAGCGACATGTAGGCGCCGAGGTTCGCGATGGTCTCGATCTTCAGGCCGGTGATCCGGTGATCGGCGTCGAAGCCCAGTTTCACGTTCGAGATGTGGTCGCGGCCGTGGGCGTCGGTCATGAAGGCCTCGGACCGGTCGCCCGTCCATTTCACCGAGCGCTGGGTCCGCATCGAGGCCCAGAGGCAGGTGATCTCCTCGGGGTAGATGTAGATCTTCGAGCCGAAGCCGCCGCCCACGTCGGGCGCGATGACCCGCAGCTTGTGCTCGGGCGCCACCTGGTAGAAGGCCGACAGCACGAGGCGCGCGACATGCGGGTTCTGCGAGGTGGTGTAGAGGGTGTAGTGGTCCTCGGCCTCGTCATAGGTGGCGACGGCGGCGCGCGGCTCCATCGGGTTCGGCGACAGGCGGTTGTTGGTCAGGTCGATGTCCACGACATGCGCGGACCCCGCCAGCGCGGCCTCGGTCGCGTCTTCCTCGCCGATCACCCAGTCGAAGATCAGGTTGCCGGGGGCGTTGTCATGCACCTGCGGGGCGCCCGGCTGAAGCGCCTTGTCTGCGAAGACGGCGGCGGGCAGTTCCTCGTAGCTGACCTCGACCATCTCGGCGGCCTGGCGGGCGAGCGTCTGGCTCTCGGCGATGACCACGGCCACCGCATCGCCGACATAGCGCACCTTGTCGGTGGCAAGCGCCGACCAGGCACCCATGTTCATCGGCGAGCCGTCGCGCGACGAGATCGCCCAGCCGCAGATCAGGTTGCCGATACCGTCCCCGGTCAGCTGGTGCCCGTCGAGGACGTCGATCACCCCGTCCATCGCGAGGGCGGCCGACTTGTCGATGCCGGTGACCTGCGCGTGGGCGTGCGGCGAGCGCACGAAGGCCGCGTAGGCCTGGTTCTCCATGCGGATGTCGTCGGTGTACTTGCCCTTGCCGGTGATGAACCGTCTGTCTTCCTTGCGCTTGACGCGCGCGCCGATC
>JAUHZL010000016.1 GCA_030425945.1 Alphaproteobacteria bacterium
AGCGCCCGAATCGGAACCAGCCCGTCCGCACCGGTCTCGTCGAGCTTCACGAAGATGCCGAACCGGGTGACGCCCGAGATGCGCCCGGCGAACTCGTTGCCGACCCGGTCGGACAGGAAGGCGGCGAGGTAGCGGTCGATCGTGTCACGCTCCGCGGCCATCGACCGGCGCTCGGCCTCCGAAATCGCCTGCGCCGTCTTGTCGAGCCGCTCGATATCGTCGTCGGACAGACCGTCCTTCTTCGGGTCGGGGCCCCAGCCATGCGCCCGGATCAGGGCCCGGTGCACGATCAGGTCGGAATAGCGGCGGATCGGCGAGGTGAAATGCGCATAGGCCGCCAGCGCGAGGCCGAAATGGCCGAAGTTCTCGGGCGAATAGTAGGCCTGCGTCATCGCGCGCAGCGTGCTGAGGTTGATCAGCTCGGCGTCCTCACGCCCGGCGGCGTCGGCCAGAAGGCGGTTCAGCGTGCCGGTCTGCAGCACCTGCCCCTTGGCCAGTTTCAGCCCGGACGCCTGCGCCACCTCGCGCAGCGCCTCGATCCGCTCGGGCGCGGGCTCTTCGTGGACGCGGTAGAGCAGCGGCGAACGCTTGGCCTGCAACGTCTCGGCGGCGCAGACATTCGCCAGCACCATGCATTCCTCGATCAGCTTGTGCGCGTCGAAGCGGTCCCGGAAGGCGACCGAGGTCACGGTGCCCGCCTCGTCCAGTTCGATCCGGCGTTCGGGCAGGTCCAGTTCCAGCGGCTGGCGCCTCCCCCGGGCGCGGCGGAGCGCGGCATAGGCGTCCCAGAGCGGCCGCAGCACCGGCTCGAGCAGGGGCGCGGTCACGCTGTCGGGGGACCCGTCGATGGCATCCTGCGCCTGCTGGTAGCTGAGCGCGGCGCGGCTGGACATCAGGCCCCGGACGAACCGGTGGCCGCGCTTCTCGCCCTCGGCGTCGATCACGATGCGCACCGCAACGCAGGCGCGCGGCACGTCGGCATGGAGCGAGCACAGGTCGCCAGACAGCCGGTCGGGCAGCATCGGCACGACGCGGTCGGGGAAGTAGGTGGAGTTGCCGCGCAGGCGGGCCTCGCGGTCGAGCGCGGAGCCCGGTGTCACGTAGGCGGCGACATCCGCGATGGCGACCCACAGGACATGCCCGCCCGGGTTGGCGGGGTCAGGATCGGGCAGCGCGCAGACGGCGTCGTCCCGGTCGCGGGCGTCGGGCGGGTCGATGGTCACCAGCGGCACCTCGCGCAGGTCCTCGCGGGTGCCAAGGCCCTGTGGCTTGGCGCGGTCGGCCTCGGCCAGCACGGCGTCGGGGAAGTCGTCGGGAATGCCGTGCTGGTGGATGGCGATCAGCGACACCGACTTGGCGCCCAGCGGGTCACCGAGGCGGGCCACGACCTGCGCCACCGGCAGGCCCATGCGCCCGCGCGGGCCGGTCTGCTCGGCTTCGACCAGGTCGCCGTCCTTGGCGCCGTGCATCGCGCCCGGCGGGACGCGCCATTCCTTGTCGGCGCCCTTGTCGATGGGCTGGATGCGGCCGCCCTCGGCCGTCTTGCGGAAGATCCCGAGGATCTTCGCGGCCCCGCGCGGGGTGCCGATGCGTCGGATCAGGCGCGCCTCGTAGCCGTGATCGTCGGCCTCGACCTGCGCCACGCGCACCAGCAGCCGGTCGCCCGCCCCGACGCCGGGATCGTCGGGCTTGGCGATGAAGAGGATCGCGGGCGCGTCGCCGTCGGCCGCGTCCCACTCCAGCGGGCGCAGGAACACGTCGCCGTCGGGATCGACACCGGCGACCTCGGCCACGGTGACCGGGGGCAGCGTGCCGGGCGCGCGGAAGTGCTTGCGGCGCTTTTCGAGCAGGCCTTCCTGTTCCAGTTCCTTCAGGACCCGCTTCAGGTCGATGCGGGCCGCACCCTTGATCCCGAAGGCACGGGCGATGTTGCGCTTCGAGGTCTGGGTGGGATTCTCGGCGATCCAGGCGCGGATCTGCTCTTTGGTCGGAAGATGCTCCATCCTTCGCCGCTAGCACGGGCGCAGGGGCACGTCACGCGGGAACGTGGCGGCCGGTCAGAGGGCGCGCACCATGTCCCGGTGCGGGATCCCCGCGTCGAGGTAGTCCTCGCCGACCGGAGAGAAGCCGAGCCGGTCGTAGAACCCAACCGCGCCGAGCTGCGCGCCGAGTTTCGCGGTGACGATGCCCGGCTCGGCCCGCAGGCGGTCGAGCGCGGCCGCCATCAGCGCGGCCCCGGCCCCGGTGCCGCGCGCCTCCGGCAGGACGCAGACACGCTCGACCTTGCCGTAGGGCGGCAGCAGGCGCAGGCGCAGCGCGGCGACGGGCATGCCGTCGAGCCGCCCCAGCAGGTGAATGGCCGTCGCGTCGCGCCCGTCGAGGTCGTCGGCCTCGGGGACATTCTGCTCCTCGATGAACACCCGACGACGCAGGGCGAGGCAGTGCGCCAGGTCGGCTTCGGACGTGGCCTCGGTCACGACCAGGGTCATGCGAAGTAGTCCCGCAGGATGCGGGTATAGACCCGCTTGAGGGCGTGGACCTCCTGCATCGACACCCGCTCGTCCACCGCGTGCATCCGCTTGCCGGTCAGGCCGAATTCGACCACCGGGCAATGGTCCTTGACGAAGCGCGCATCCGAGGTGCCGCCGGTCGTCGAGAGGCTCGGCGCGATCCCGGTCTCGGCCTCGACCGCCTGCGCCACGAGGTCGGACAGCGGCCCGGGCGGGGTCAGGAAGCTTTCGCCGGAAACCTTGGTGCTCATCGCGATGGCGATCCCGGTCTCGGACGCGACCTCGTCCGCCTGCGCGCGCAGCCAGTCGGTCAGCGTCGCCGACGTGTGAGTGTCGTTGAAGCGGATGTTTACCGTCGCGCGGCAGGTCGCCGGGATCACGTTGGTGGCCGGGTTGCCGGTGTCGATGGTGGTCACGGCCAGCGTCGAGGCATCGAAGTGCTCGGTCCCGGCATCCAGTTCGGCGCGGGCAAGGCGGTCCATCAGCCGCGCCATCGCCGGAACCGGGTTCTTCGCGCGGTGCGGATAGGCGGCATGTCCCTGCACGCCGGTCGCGGTGAAGAAGGCGCTCATCGAGCCCCGGCGGCCGATCTTCATCATCTCGCCGAAGGTCTCGGGGCAGGTCGGTTCGCCGACGAGGCAGACGCTCATCGCCTCGCCCGCCTCGCGCATCCAGTCGAGCAGCGCGGTCGTGCCGTCCAGCGCGTCGCCCTCTTCGTCACCGGTGATCGCGAGGATGACCGCGCCATCGGGCGGGGTCTCGGTCACGAAGTCGATCGCGGCGGCGACGAAGGCGGCAACGCCCGACTTCATGTCCGTCGCGCCCCGCCCGTAGAGCCAGTCGCCATCGGTCTCGGCGCCGAAGGGATCGAAGCTCCAGTCGCCGGGATTGCCGACCGGCACGACATCGGTGTGGCCGTTGAACCCGAACGAGCGGTTGGCCCCCTTGCGGCCCCAGCGGGCGTAGAGATTGGCGATGCCGCCGCGGTCGACGCGCGTGCAGTCGAACCCGGCCGCCGCGAGATGCCGCTCGAGCAGCACCAGCGCGCCGCCCTCGTCCGGCGTGACCGAAGGGCAGCGGATCAGGTCGGCGGTCAGGGCAACGGGATCGGTGGGCATGGGGACCTCGGGGACATCATCATCGGGTGGAACGCGAGGTTATCCACAACAAGATGTAGGTTGTGACTGGCCCGCTTCCGCGCGCCCGTGCTAGCATCACAAGGGGGGAAGGAAAAGCCGTCCCGCCGCCGCCGCCGCCACTACCCGGAGCCGCGAGATGCATCACAGTGCCGATTTCGGGTCCGCCGCGGACGCCCGGACGGGTGCGCCCGCTCCGGCGCAGGTGCTCGGGGACGGATCGCTCTGGCTGGCGGCCACGGTGCCCGGCCTGACCGCGGGCCTGACCGGCCTGATCGGCACCGGCATCCAGTGGAGCCGCCCGGGCGGCGTCTTCGGATTGTGGATCGACCCGCGCGGCGCGCTGGTGCTGCGACACCGCACCTCGGACGGCGCCGCGGCGTGGCAGGGTCCGGCGGATTTCTGCGGGGCGGGCGACCGGCTGCGGATCTCGGTACAGATCTGGACCGGCCTCGGACGCCTGCTCGTTCAGGCCGAGAACGCGGTCACCGGGGCGGTCTGCTCGGGCCGGTGCGAGGCTGTCGGCCCCCTGCCGCTGATCGGCGGCTAGACCGATCTCGACCCGGAGCTGGTCGACCTGCGGCTGGCGACGGTCCCGCTGGGCGCGCGGGGCATCAACGGGGTCGCCGCGGACACCCCGCTGCCGACGCCGGACGGGTGGTGCCCGGCCGGAACGCTGCGCCCCGGCGACCGGCTGCAGACACCAGACGGGCCGGTCATCCTGCGAGGTGTGCGGCACGAGCCGATGATCGACCGCCAGCGGCAGGACGCGATGGTCATCAACCCGCCGTGGTTCGGACTGACCCAGCCGGTGGTGCTGGACGGCGAGCAGCGGCTGCGCCTCGCGACGGTCGAGGTCGAGGCGCTGACGGGCCAGCCCGAACTGCTGGTCGCCTTGCGCGATATCGCCGTTGGCCGGGCGGTGCATCCCGACTGGACCGGAACCGGCGAGATGGTCTTCCTCGACGTGGACGAAACACGGGTGCTGCCGCTGGGCGGGATCGACGTGATGCTGCAGGGGACGGCCGAACTGACCGAGCGCGGGGCGGTGCTGCCCTCGCCCGGCGAGGTGCCCTGGGCCCGGGCGGCCGAGGCGCGCGCGGTGATCGACGCGGTGGCACGGCGCAAGGGCGTGCTGGGCACGCCGCACCGGGCCTTCGGGGCCTGACCCGGATCAGTCGTAGAAAGCTGTGGTCTGGGCGACGACGACCGAGTTCTCGGCCAGCGCGCGGTCCATCAGGGCGCGCTCCTCGTCATCGATCTCGTCCCCGGCGTCGAGGCGGTCCTGAAGGCTGCCATAGCCGGTGACGTCGAGCGGCGCGAGATCGGCCTGCTTCAGAAGCGCGACGGTCTCGCGCACGGCTTCGGCCTCGTCGACGCCGGAGGCATAGCACATCAGGGCCGCACCGGTCGCGGTGTCGGGCAGACCGTCGCCGGGGGCGCGGCCGATCTCGACGAGCAGGGTATAGACCTGCTGGGCGCGTTTCGGTTTCTTCGGGGGCGGGCTGGTCTCGGACATGGGCGGCAGCGATGCGGCGCGCCCGGTGTCCTGTCAAGCGGGAAGCGCGGATGAGCGACGACACCCACCCCCTCGCCGCCGATGTCAGGCGGGTCTACCGGGTCAACGCGGCCCGGTTCGATGCCGAGCGGACCCGCGACCTGTGGGAGCGGGTCTGGCTGGACCGGTTCACGGCGCGGCTGCCGCCGGGCGGACGGGTGCTGGATGCGGGATGCGGCGCGGGCGACCCGATCGCCGGGTACCTGATCGCGCAGGGCTTCCGGGTGACCGGCCTCGACGCCAGTGCGCCCATGCTGGCCCTGGCCCGCTCGCGCTGGCCGGACGGGGACTGGCGCGAGGGCGACATGGCCGCGCTCGACCTGCCGGAGCGGTTCGACGGGATCCTTGGCTGGAACAGCTTCTTTCACCTGCCCCCTGACGCCCAGCACAAAGCCCTCGCCGCCTTTGCCGGGCACCTGCGCCCCCGCGGCGTGCTGCTGTTGACGGTGGGACCCGAGGCGGGCGAACGGATCGGGCGCGTCGGCGACGATCCGGTCTACCACGCCAGCCTTTCGCCCGAGGACTACCGCGACACGCTCGCACGGCTGGGCCTGACTGTCCTGGCCTTCGTTGCCGAAGACCCCGCCTGCCGGGGACAAACGGTGCTGATGGCGGGGAAGCGCTGACGGGTCCGGGGCCGACCCGCGGGAGAAGGGTCGGCCCCGGGTCGCAGTTTCTGCCAGATTGGAACGGTTTGTCGCAGAGGTCCGGTGACAGAGTCACCGTTCGGACAGCGCAACGGGCGTATGGTTTGTCCCGGAGTTCTGAAAAAGGAGACCTCGCCATGCCCCGCAACGAAGGCACCCTCGACCGCGTGCTTCGCGTCATCCTCGGCCTCGTGCTGATCTCGCTCGTCTTCGTCGGTCCTCAGACCGTCTGGGGCTGGGTCGGCGTCGTTCCGTTGCTGACCGGCCTCGTGGGCTACTGCCCGCTCTACAGCGTGCTCGGCATCCGTACCTGCCCGATGAAGAATTGAGGCAGGCCGCGCAGGCGGCGGTTTCACGTTCCTTTCCCGCCGCCTGCGTGCCCTAGATTCCCGTGTCCCGGCGCCCCGTCAGGGACGACCGAGGAAATCGCGGCTGACCTCGCCCCGGAAGCAGCGCGGAAAGAACGGGAAACTGTCGGTCGCGAAATAGACGTAGCGCCCGTTCACGGTCGCGCCGTTGCATTCGTCGAGATTGCCCGACCCCGCCACGTGGACCCAGTCCTCTTCGTAGGTCCCGTCATGCCGCCCGCCCGGCGCGGTGGCACGGGTGCCCGGCTTCAGTTGCCAGGACGAGCGGGCGTTCGCCCCGATGTAGTGGATCTCGAATCCGTCCGGCGCATAGCCGATGACGCTCCCTTGCGCCGCTTCCAGCAGACCGGCGGATACGGCGTGGTAGTGGTAGAGGCCGCGATGATCGACATGCGCGTTCGCCGCGTCCATGCCAAGCGCCTGCGCCGCGCCCATCCCTTCGAGCCGCCAGCCGCTGGCCGGGTTGCGCGAGAAGCCGCGCGGGCTGCGCGGGTCGTAGAAATCGGCGGTGCCGGGCCGGATCAGGATACCTGACAGAGTGATTCCCGAGGCGCTGGTGCGCCGCGTGACCCGCCCGGTCAGGCGGGGTTCGGCAGGCACGCAGACCCGCACGGTCTGGGCGCGGAAGCTGTTCGGGTTGCCGCTGTTCGGAAAGCGACCGATGTCGTGCGTGGGGGTGCCGTTCGACGTGATGCAGACCTGCGACGCGGTCCGCGTGATCTCGACGTCGTTCTCGTGGGCGCTGGCCGACAGCGCGGTCCCGGCGATCAGGCCGAGACCGGCAAGCACAAGGCGAATGGGGCGGGTCATGGGGCGTCTCCTCCGTTGCGATACCCCGTTCCACGCGAGGCGCGGCGGGTTCCGTCGGAGACGCGCCCGATGCGCCCGGGTCAGTCGCGCAGCAGCTCGTTGATCGAGGTCTTCGAGCGGGTCTTCTCGTCCACGCGCTTCACGATCACCGCGCAGTAGAGGCTGACGCCGTTCTTCGACGGCATCGAGCCCGCGACCACGACCGAGCCCGCGGGCACTTCGCCGTACATGACCTCGCCCGTTTCGCGGTCCACGATCTTGGTGGACTGGCCGATGAACACGCCCATGCCCAGCACCGAGCCCTCGCGGACGATCACGCCCTCGACCACCTCGGAGCGCGCGCCGATGAAGCAGTTGTCCTCGATGATCGTCGGACCGGCCTGCATCGGCTCCAGCACACCGCCGATGCCGACGCCGCCGGACAGGTGCACGTTCTTGCCGATCTGCGCGCAGGAGCCGACCGTGGCCCAGGTGTCGACCATGGTGCCGCTGTCGATGTAGGCGCCGAGGTTCACGAAGGAGGGCATCAGCACCACGCCCGGCGCGATGTAGGCGGACCGGCGGACGACGCAGTTGGGCACGGCCCGGAAGCCTGCGGATTTCCACTCGGCGTTGCCCCAGTCCTTCCACTTGCTGTCGACCTTGTCCCACCAGGACCCGCCCTGCGGGCTGCCGGACTGCATCTCCATGTCCTTCAGGCGGAAGCCCAGCAGCACGGCCTTCTTGGCCCACTGGTTGACGTGCCAGGTGCCGTCGGCGCCGCGCTCGGCGACGCGCAGGCTGCCGCTGTCCAGCGCGGTCAGGGTCGCCTCGATGGCGTCGCGCGTCGCGCCCGTGGTCGCGGGCGTGATCTGGTCGCGGGCGTCCCACGCGGCTTCGATAGCGGCTTCAAGCTGGGCATTCGACATGGGCAGACCCCTCTGCAGAAATGGCGTTCCGGGGGTCTATAGGCAGCAGCGGGGAACGGGGCAACCGGCATCGCTTTTCCTCGCAGGCGCGTTTCGCTAGGGTCGTGGTCTCTTTCCCGCACTGCGAAGGGACACAGGATGCCCGACACCCCCCGGACCGGACCCTTCCGGGACGCCCACGAGGACCGCGAGACCGCGCACGGCGTTCCCGACACCGTGCAGACCCGCTCGCCGTCGTACCGGCTGGCCTTCGCCGACGACGACTTCATGTGCCGGGACGAGTTGCGCCCGGTGCGGCTGCAGCTCGAACTGCTGAAACCCCAGATGATGCTGGACGCGGCGGGGGTGGAGTCGACCGTGGTTCTGTTCGGGGGCGCGCGGATCCCGGACCCGGCGAGGAAGGAAACGGCGCGCACTGCGATGCTGGCCGAGCTGACCCGCTACTACGACGAGGCGCGCCGCTTCGCACGGGCCATCACCGAGCGGTCGCTGGCGGCAGGCGGACGAACCGGGGTGATCGTGACCGGCGGCGGGCCGGGCGTGATGGAGGCGGGCAACCGGGGCGCTGCCGATGCCGGCGGGCGCTCTGTCGGGCTGAACATCGTGCTGCCGCACGAGCAGGCGCCGAACGCCTGGGTCACGCCGGAGCTGTGCTTCAACTTCCACTACTTCGCGATCCGGAAGATGCACTTCCTGATGCGCGCAGAGGCGGTCGCGGTGTTCCCCGGCGGCTTCGGCACCCTCGACGAGACGTTCGAGTGCCTGACCCTGATCCAGACCGGCCGCATGAAGCGGGTCCCGGTGCTGCTGTTCGGCCCGGAGTTCTGGCAGCGCGTCGTCAACTGGGACGCGCTGGTCGAGGCGGGCACGATCTCGGCCGAAGACCTGAGCCTGTTCCGCTTCGTCGAAACGGCGGACGAGGCGCTGGCCGCGATGGACGGCTGGGAGGGCGCCGGCGAGAAGCGCAGCGCGATCCCCGGCCGCTGAGCGCTTATTCGCAGAGATAGGGCGGCAGTTCGCACACCGTCTCGTCGCTGCGCAGCGTGAAGACGCGGTTCTCGGCGACATAGAGGCCGAGGCCCTTCAGGCGGTGCAGCCACTCGCGCTTGGAGAGCGATTTGGCGCGCTCCTCGCAGACCATGCCGAGAACGGCAGAGGCGAAATGCGGGTCGGTCAGTTGGGTCCGTGTCATGGTCAATCCCATCGTCAGGTGGTCCAGTTTCCGAGGATCACGCTGACGCAGGTATTGGTCCGGATTTTCGCAACGGTGAGGCCATTTTGGGGCAGACTGTTTCTGCCCCAAGCCCCGGATCAGGGCCAGAGAGCGGGGTTCAGAAGCGCCGGATCGTCCGTGGTCAGGGCCTCCGGCAGATCGTCGCCGAGCGGCGGCGCTGCCAGCAGTTCGTCCAGTTGGGCCGCCGTCTCGACCCCCACGACCACCCGGTCGACATCCGGGCGTGCCCGGACCAGGCCCAGCGCGGCGGCGGCAGGCGACAGCCCCCGGTCGCGCACCCAGGCATCCCACCCGTCGAGCAGGCCCTGCCAGCGCGCGAAATGCGGCGGACGGGCCGCCGCGGGCATGGCGAGCAGACCCTGCAGCAGCGCCGAGCGCGTGTGCACCTCGACATGCCGGGCGCGCAGGCGGGCCAACGTGCCGTCCCAGCGCCGGTCGATGGGCGCGAGCGGAAGCTGGACGAGGCCCAGCGGATACCGCTCGATCAGCGCTTCGGTTTCCTCGGGCGTGTAGGTCGAAACCCCCAGCAGCCCCGTGCCGGTCAGCGCCTCCAGCGCGGCCCAGACCCGGTCGCCGTCCGGGCCAAGCAGGACCTCGGGTCGGTGCAGCAGCAACCCGTGCAGCCGGTCGGTGCCCAACCGCCCGAGGATCGCGGCGAAACGGGCGGCAAGCGTCTCCACCAGATCCTCTGCCGCGCCGTCGATCGGCCCGAGCTTGGAGACGATGCCGAAGCCCGCGATTCCCGCCTGCCCGAGCACCGTTTCAGCCGTCCCGTAAAGCTCGGCGGTGTCCAGCAGGTCGATGCCGCCTGCCCGCGCCGCGTCGAGGACCCGGCGCACGGTTTCACGGTCGGGCTGGCCGGAGGCATTCGCCACGCCATAGGCCATGCCGAACTGGACGGTCCCCAGCGCGAGGGGGACGGTCACAGTCCCGCCTCGGCCTCGATCTGGGCGCGGCTCTTGCGGGCGCGTTCGGTCGCGGACTTCAGCTGACCGCAGGCGGCCATGATATCCTCGCCGCGCGGGGTGCGGATCGGCGAGGCATAGCCCGCCTTGTAGATGATGTCGGCGAAGACGCGGATGCGGTTGTTCGACGACCGCTGGTAGGGCGCGCCGGGCCACTCGTTGAACGGGATCAGGTTGATCTTCGCGGGGATGCCCTCGATCAGGCGGATCAGGCGGCGGGCGTCCTCGTCGCTGTCGTTGACGTCCTTCAGCATCACGTATTCGAAGGTGATCCGCTCGGAGTTCGAGACCTTGGGATAGGTCCGCAGCGCGTCGAGCAACGTCGCGATGTTCCAGCGCTTGTTGATCGGCACCAGCCTGTCGCGGATCTCGTCGGTGGTGGCATGGAAGGACACCGCCAGCTGGCAGCCGATCTCCTCGGCGCAGCGGGCGATCTCGGGCACGACGCCGGAGGTGGACAGCGTGATCCGGCGGCGCGACAGGGCGATCCCCTCGCCGTCCATCGCGATCTTCATGGCGTCGCGGACATTGTCGAAGTTGTAGAGCGGCTCGCCCATGCCCATCAGCACGATGTTCGACAGCAGGCGCGGCCCGTTCTCGCCGGTGCCGGTGCCGGGCGCGGGCCACTCGCCCAGGTCATCGCGCGCCATCATCACCTGCCCGACGATCTCGGCGGCGGTCAGGTTGCGCACCAGCTTCTGGGTGCCGGTGTGACAGAAGGAACAGGTCAGCGTGCAGCCCACCTGGCTGGAGACGCAGAGCGTGCCGCGATCCTCCTCGGGGATGTAGACGACCTCGACCTCGTGACCGCCCGCGATCCGCACCAGGTATTTCCGCGTGCCGTCCTCAGACACGAGGCGCGACACCATCTCGGGGATCTCGATGACGAAATTCTCGGCCAGCAGCGCCCGGTAAGGCTTGGCGAGGTTGGTCATCGCGTCGAAGTCCCGGACGCCCCAGTGGTAAAGCCACTGCCAGACCTGATTGACGCGCATCTTGACCTGTTTCTCGGGCGTCCCGGCCGCCAGCAGCGCCGCGTGCATCTGCGGGCGGGTCAGACCGATCAGGTTGGTCTTGCCACCCTCCGGCAGTTTGCGCGGCAGGGTCAGCACGTCCTGGGTGATGGGCGCGTCGGTCATGGGCGGTCTCTTCGCATTGGAATGGGGCCGTATATAGCGCGGGCGGCGTCTTGAAAACAGGCCTCAGCGGGGATGCGCCGCGGGCAGCACGCCGAAGAGCCGCCGCATGCCGTCGAGGAACAGGCCATAGGGACCGCCAGACAGGGTCACCACGACCACCGCCGCACCGACCGCCGTGACGATCTGCTCGGCCGATGCGCCGTTCCACGCGAGAATCGCCGCGTAGACCGGCATCTGGAAGGTCAGGAAGGCCAGCGTATCGGTGATCAGCCGGGCGGTCCGGGTGCGCGCCCTCACGAGGCGCATCAGCCCGTCGCGGTAAAGGCCGTAGGGCCAGCCGGTCCCGATGATCACGGGCACCGCCATCGCACGGGTCAGAAGCGTCTGCTCCAGGGTCAGCCCGACCAGCACCAGTTCGACGAAACCGGCCCCGAGGGTCGAGAAGACGAGCAGCGCCAGCGTATCGGCCGCAAGCTGTCGCATGGGTCCGCGCTATCCGCGAACCCGCACCCGGTCAAGGACGGGGAGAACCGCTCAGCCGCCGCAGCGGCGCTCGGCCTCTTCGGTGGCGGCGGTGAAGCCGAGCAGGCTGAAGGTGTCCTGCGTCTGCGTGCCCCGGCTGGAGCGCGCGGTCAGAACCGCTTCGGCGCCGCGCTTCATGGCAGTGGTGATCTTGGCGTCCTCGGCGGCCGAGGCCGGCCAGGCCCATTCGCCGTCGGTGAACAGCTCGAAGGTGTTGCCCGAGATCTCGAGCGTCACGGTCGAGCCGTCCGCGAAGGGATACCCGCCCGTGAAGCTGACCTCGCCCGCCACGCTGGCGCCGGGCCGGTAGGTCACGAACAGCAGGATGTCGCCCCGGCGCACCGAGACCACGTTGCCGTCGCGGGTGTTCACGGTCTGCTTCGGGCTGGACACCGCCCAGCACTCGGTCGGGCTGTCCTCGACGAAGACGCTCCAGTCGGTTTCGGCAGCCACACGGTTGGTGCTCTGGTCCTGCGCGAGACCTGCCTGCGCGCCGAGCATCCATACCCCCGCAGCCAGTCCGCCCAACAGCTTGTTCATGCCTCTGCCTCCAGCCTTGTCTTCTGTCCGCCGGGCAGCCTGTTTGCCCTTGTTCGCCTGCGCGGATAGTCCAATCTGCGTTGGAAAGTCTAGCGATTTGCGGCGCAGAGGCAAACCCCGTCGGCGGGATTTCTCCGGCGCCGCTGAAGGAGAACGGAACGATGGCAGGACAGGCGCAACCGATGATCGAGGTCTGGCGCGGCGGGCGATGCGAGTCGGCGCATCTCGGGCATGCGGTGGTCATGGGAACGGACGGCGAGGTGCGCGAGACCTGGGGCGATCCCGCCGCGATCATCTACCCCCGCTCGTCCTGCAAGATGGTGCAGGCGCTGCCGCTTCTCGAGACCGGCGCGGGCGCCCACCTGACTCGCGAGCAACTGGCGCTGGCCTGTGCCAGCCACAACGGCGCCGCGATCCACACCGAGCGGGTGTCGCGCTGGCTGGCCGATCTGGGCCTCGGCGACGACGACCTGCGCTGCGGCACGCAATGGCCCGACGACCGGCCCGCGTCCATCGGCCTCATCAAGACCGACGCCAGCCCCTGCCAGATCCACAACAACTGCTCGGGCAAGCACGCCGGGTTCCTGACCCTGTCGCAGCACCTGCGCGGCGGGCCGGAGTATGTCGAGCCCGACCACCCGGTGCAGATGGCCGTGCGCGCGACCTTCGAGGAGGTGACCGGCGAATCCTCGCCCGGCTACGGCATCGACGGCTGTTCCGCCCCGAACTTCGCCACCTCGGTCACCGGCCTCGCCCGGGCGATGGCAGCCTTCGCAGGCGCACGCGCGGATGGCGACGGACGGTCCCGCGCGATGGTGGCCCTGCGCGAGGCGATGGCGGCACATCCCGACCTCGTCGCGGGCGAGGGCCGGGCCTGCACCGAACTGATGCGCGCGATGGGCGGCAAGGTCTCGATCAAGACCGGGGCGGAGGCCGTGTTCGTGGCGATTCTGCCCGAGCAGGGCCTCGGCATCGCGCTGAAGATCGTCGATGGCGGCACCCGCGCCAGCGAAGCGGCGATCACGGCGCTGCTGGCGCGGTACGGGGCGCTCGACCCGCAGCACCCGGCGGCCCGGAAGCGCCTCGGCGCGCCGATCCTGAACCGGCGCGCCATCCCCACGGGCGAGGTGCGGCTGTCGCCCGGCTTTCCCTGAGGCCCGGCGTCAGGGCGCGACGAACTCGGACGCGGCGTAGCCCTGGAGGTACAGCAGCGCGGTCAGGTCGCCGTGGTTGATCCTGAGGTCACAGGCGGCCTGAACGCTGGGCTTGGCGTGCAGCGCCACGCCCATGCCCGCGCGGCCGAGCATCCCGAGGTCGTTGGCCCCGTCCCCCACCGCCAGCACGGCGCTCTCCGCCAGTCCCAGACGGGCGGTGATCTCTTCCAGCGCCGTGACCTTGGCCGCCCGTCCGAGAATCGGCGGCACCACGCGCCCGGTCAGGCGGTCGTCCGCGACCTCGAGCGTGTTGGCGCGGTGCTCGTCGAAGCCGAGGCGCGCCGCGATCGCGGCCGTAAAGGCCGTGAACCCGCCGGACACCAGCGCGGCATAGGCCCCGTTCGCCTTCATCGTCGCCAGCAGGACCGGACCGCCCGGCATCAGCGTGATCCGGGTCTCGAGGACCCGCCCGATCACCGCGGCGTCGAGACCGGCCAGAAGGCCGACCCGCGCGGTCAGCGCGCCCTCGAAATCCAGCTCGCCGTTCATCGCGCGCGCCGTGATCTCGCTCACCCGCGCGCCGACCCCGGCCTCGGCTGCCAGTTCGTCGATGCACTCCTGCCGGATCATGGTCGAGTCCATGTCCGCGAGCAGCATCGCCTTCTTCCGGCCCTCCGTCGGCTGCACCGCCAGGTCGACGCCCTGGCCCTGCATGTCGCTCCAGACGTCCCAGCGGTTCGCGGGCACGGCGGGCAGGGCGAACTCCGCCGCTTCGCCCGCCGCCAGCCAGAGCGCGTCGCCGCCGCCCCACGCGTTGCGCAGACTGGTGACGAGCGCTGCGTCGAGGTGACCGGGACGGGCAATCAGCGTGGCGGTGAACATGGCGGCGGTCTCCGGGTGGAACTGGCGGGGCATAGAGCATGCACGCCCCGCAAAGGCCAGCCCCGCCCCGGCCCCGCCGCCGCGTCACATCGCGTCGGGCAACGGCGGCAGGGTGCGCAGGTAGAGCACCAGCGCCGCCGCATCCTCGGGCGTCATCCGCGCGAAATAGCCATAGGGCATCGGCGGCAGCATCGGTGACCCGTCCGGCCGCTCTCCCTCGGTGATCATGGCGAGGACCTCGGCATCGCTGTACCCGGCCAAGCCGTCCGGGTGGCTGGTCAGGTTCGCCGCGACCGAGACGCCCCAGGGCCCGTGGAACTCGAATCCGCCGCGCCCGAGATCGGTGTCGATCTTCGGTCCCTGCGGCCCCATCGGCGTGTGGCACTCGAGGCAGTGCGCCACCGGACCGGCGAGGTAAGCGCCGTACTCCGCCGTCACCGCGCGCGGCGGCGCGCTGACGGATCCGACCGGCGGGCCATAGGCCGGCGGCAAAGGAATGTTGTAGGTCGAGGCGGGGACGATGTTCTCGACCGCCGGCACGGTCCGCAGGTAGGCCACGATCGCGCCGAGGTCCTCGTCCGACAGGCCGCGATACATCGAGAAGGGCATCGGCGGCCCGATCACGCTGCCATCGGGACGAATCCCCTCCCGGATCGCCCGGGCGAGCTCGGCATCGCTCCAGTCGGCAACCGGCCCGCCCGGCGTGATGTTCGGCGCGTAGGCGGTGAAGGCCGGGCTCTCCTCGACCAGCCGCCCGCCGAGGTCCATCGACCACACCGGTCCCTCCGGTCCCAGCGGGGTGTGGCAGTTGCCGCAACCGGCCGGTCCCTGCACCAGGTAGGCGCCGCGCTCCTCCGGCGTCTCGGCCGCAGCCGAGGCCACCGACAGCACGAGCGCGCCGAGCGTGCTCCAGGCCCTTGGTCCCATGAGATATCCTCCCTGTCCCGGGCGCCCGGACGACCCGCGGCGCCGCATTCCCGCGGAGAAGCCTGGCACGACTCGCGGGCGTCGTGTTTCCGATCCGCTCCATCCGATGTCGCTTCCGGGCCCCGAACGGTCGCCCGCGCGGCGTTTTGCCGGTTGTGCGGCGTCCGGGCCGGGCGTATCTGCGGCGGCGGGACACCCCTCCCCAACGAGGGGCGCTTATCTGGAAGGGTATCAGTGATGACACTGACCAAACCGGCATCGCGGCCGGTCAATCCGCGGTTCTCGTCCGGCCCCTGCGCCAAGTTCCCCACATGGTCGCTCGACAAGCTCGCCGACGCTCCCGTCGGCCGCAGCCATCGCGCCGGCGTGGGCAAGGCGAAGCTGAAGGCCGCCATCGAAACCACCCGCAGCGTCCTCGGCGTCCCCGCCGACTACCGCATCGGCATCGTGCCCGCCTCGGACACCGGCGCCTTCGAGATGGCGATGTGGACCATGCTCGGCGCCCGGCCGGCCGAACTGGTGGCCTGGGAAAGCTTCGGCGCGGGCTGGGTCACCGACGCGGTGAAGCAGCTGCGGATCGAGGCCACGACCCACACCGCCGACTATGGCCGCATCGTCGACATGGCGGCGCTGAACTACGATCATGACGTCGTCTTCACCTGGAACGGCACCACCTCCGGCGTGCGCGTGCCCTCGGGCGACGTGATCCCCGCCGACCGCGCCGGGCTGACCTTCTGCGACGCGACCTCGGCCGCCTTCGCGATGGACCTGCCCTGGGACAAGCTCGACGTGACCACCTTCTCCTGGCAGAAGGTGCTCGGCGGCGAGGCGGCGCACGGCATCCTGATCCTCAGCCCGCGCGCGGTCGAGCGCCTCGAAAGCTACACCCCGGCCTGGCCGCTGCCGAAGATCTTCCGCCTGACCAAGGGCGGCAAGCTGATCGAGGGCATCTTCGTGGGCGAGACGATCAACACCCCCTCGATGCTCTGCGTCGAGGACTACCTCGCCGCGCTAGACTGGGCGCAGTCGGTCGGCGGCCTCGCGGGCCTGATCGCCCGCACCGAGGCCAACTTCGCCGAGATCGCGCGCTTCGTGGCGGAGACGCCCTGGATCGACTTCCTCGCCGAGGACCCGGCGACGCGCTCGACCACCTCGGTCTGCCTGAAGTTCACCGACGCCCGGATCACCGACGGCGCGGCCTTCGCCAAGGCGGTCGCCAAGCGGCTCGAGGGCGAGGGCGTCGCGCTCGACATCGGCGCCTACCGCGACGCCCCGGCCGGTCTCAGGATCTGGTGCGGCGCCACGGTCGAGGCGGCGGACGTCGCCGCGCTGATGCCGTGGCTCGCCTGGGCCTTCGAGACCGAACTCGTCGCCCAGTCGCAGGCCGCCTGAGCCGCACAGCACCCCGGGAGGGGGCGCCGCCCGCCCCCTTCTTCTCGGCAGAAATACTCACATTCCGACGCGCCCCACCCCGCGCGTCCCGCTGACAGGAGTGCCCCATGGCCCCCAAAGTTCTCGTTTCCGACAAGCTGTCCGAAACCGCCGTCCAGATCTTCCGCGACCGCGGCATCGACGTGACCTTCGATCCCTCGATCGGCAAGGACAAGGACAAGCTCCTTGCCGCGATCGGCGAGTATGACGGTCTCGCCATCCGCTCGGCCACCAAGGTGACCGAGAAGATCCTCGCCGCCGCCACCAACCTCAAGGTGATCGGCCGCGCCGGGATCGGCGTCGACAACGTCGACATCCCGGCGGCCTCGAAGAAGGGCGTGATCGTGATGAACACGCCCTTCGGCAACTCGATCACCACCGCCGAGCATGCCATCGCGATGATGTTCGCCGTGGCGCGCCAGATCCCGGAGGCCAGCGCCTCGACCCATGCCGGCAAGTGGGAGAAATCCGCCTTCATGGGGGTCGAGCTGACCGCCAAGACGCTGGGCGTGATCGGGGCCGGCAACATCGGCTCGATCGTCTGCGACCGCGCGCAGGGGCTGAAGATGAAGGTGATCGCCTACGACCCCTTCCTGTCCGAGGAGCGGGCGAAGAAGATGGGCGTGCAGAAGGTGGAGCTGGACGAGCTTCTGGCCCGCGCCGACTTCATCACCCTGCACGTGCCCTACACCGAGAAGACCGCCAACATCCTGTCGGCCGATAACCTCGCCAGGACGAAGAAGGGCGTGCGCATCATCAACTGCGCGCGCGGCGGCCTCGTCGACGAGGCCGCGCTGGCCGAGCTGATCAAGTCCGGCCATGTCGCGGGCGCGGCCTTCGACGTGTTCAAGGTCGAACCGGCCACCGAGAACCCGCTCTTCAACCTGCCGAACGTGGTCTGCACCCCGCACCTCGGGGCCTCGACCACCGAGGCGCAGGAGAAC
>JAUHZL010000346.1 GCA_030425945.1 Alphaproteobacteria bacterium
CGCGTGCGCGACCTGGAGGCGGCGCTGCCCGACCAGGTGGTCTGCCTGCTGGGCAGTCACGAGAAGATGCTGCTGGATTTCCTCGACAAGCCGCGCACCCACGGGCTGCGCTGGCTGCGCGCCGGGGGGATCGGCACGCTGTCGGCCTACCGCGTCGACGGGCTGACCGAGGTCGCCACGCCCGAGGAGCTGGAAGTCGCTGCCGCGCAGCTGCGTCCGCGGCTGGCGGAGGGGCTGATCGACTGGCTGCGCGCCCGCCCGCTGCGTCATGACAGCGGCAACGTGACCGTCGTGCATGCCGGGCTGGACCCCGAGAAGCCCCATACCGAGCAGCGCGACAACGTCCTGCTGTGGGGCAACGCCAAGTCGCTGACCCACGGGCGGCCGGACGGGCGCTGGGTGGTGCACGGGCATACCGTGGTGACCGAGCCCGAGATCAGCGGCACCCGGATCAACATCGACACCGGCGCCTGGCTGCACGGGTCGCTGACCGCCGTCGTGCTGGACCCGGCCGCCGAGCCGCGCTTCCTGCAGACCTTCGACTGAGCCGTGACCGAGCGCGAGGTCACCATCCAGCGGCTCGGCCATCGCGGCGACGGTGTCGCGGAGGGACCGGTGTTCGTGCCGCGCGTGCTGCCCGGCGAGGTCGTGCGGGGGCTGGTCGAGGGCGACCGGATGGCGGCGCCGAAGATCGTGACGCCGGTGCCCGACCGCGTTGCCGCCCCCTGCCCCCATTATGCCCGCTGCGGCGGATGCGCGTTGCAACATGCCTCGGACGGGTTCGTGGCGGGCTGGAAGCAGCAGGTGGTGGCGGAAGCGCTTCGCGCGCAGGGCCTGACCGCACCCTTCGCCGAGATCGCCGTGTCGCCGCCGGGCGCGCGTCGCCGGGCAGTGCTGGCGGGGCGGCGTCTGAAGAAGGGCGTCCTGGTCGGCTTTCACACGCGGGCCAGCGACACCATCGTGCCGGTGCCGGACTGCACGGTTCTGGACCCGCGCCTGCGTGCCGCCCTGCCGGGGCTGGAGGCAGTCGTGGCGCTGGCGGGGTCGCGCAGCGCGACGCTCGACCTCGCGGTGACGGCGACCGACGCGGGTGTCGATGTCAGCGTGACCGGCGGCAAGCCCGCCGATGCCGCCCTGACGCAGGCGCTGGCCGAGGTGGCGCGGACGCATGACCTGGCCCGGCTGACGCTGAACGGTGAAACCGTCGCGGCCCGCCGTCCGCCGCTGGTGTCCTTCGACGGGCTGACCGTGCGTCCGCCGCCGGGCGCGTTCCTGCAGGCGACCCCGCAGGGCGAGGCGGCGCTGCGCGCGGGCGTGGCGGCGGCGGTCGGCAACGCGACGCGGATCGTGGACCTCTTCGCCGGGTGCGGCACCTTCGCGCTGCCGCTGACCCGGCAGGCGGCGGTCCACGCGGTCGAGGGCGAGGGCGCGCTGCTGGCGGCGCTCGACCGCGGCTGGCGCGAGGCGGGGGGTCTGCACAAGCTGACCACCGAGGCGCGCGACCTCTTCCGCCGTCCGCTGATGGCCGAGGAGCTGGCGAAGGCCGAGGCGGTGGTCATCGACCCGCCGCGCGCCGGGGCCGAGGCCCAGACCGCCGAGCTGGCGCGCGCGCGGGTGCCGCGGATGGCCTTCGTGTCCTGCAACCCGGTGACCTTCGCCCGCGATGCCAGAACGCTCGTGTCGGCGGGCTATCGCCTCGACCAGGTGCAGGTCGTGGACCAGTTCCGCTGGTCGTCCCATGTCGAGCTTGTCGCCGCGCTGAGCCTCTCCCATATGGGCTGAAACGCGGGCAGGGGCATCGACATGCGGCAACGGATCGAGGGCTGGCTGGACAGGCCGGTCGTGCGCAACTTCATCATCGGCGTGATTCTCGTGAACGCCGTGCTGCTGGGGCTGGAAACCTCGGCCGAGGTGATGGCGCAGGCCGGGCCGCTGATCCTGTTCCTCGACAAGATCTGCCTCGGCATCTTCGTGGTCGAACTGGCGCTGAAGCTTTACGCGCTGGGCGGGCGGTTCTTCCGGTCGGGGTGGAACCTGTTCGACGCGGTGATCGTCGGGATCTCGCTGATGCCGGGGGCGCAGACGCTGAGCGTGCTGCGCGCGTTGCGGATCCTGCGGGTGCTGCGCGTCATCTCGGTCGCGCCGCGCCTGCGCCGCGTGGTCGAGGGGTTCGTGACCGCCCTGCCCGGCATGGGCAGCGTGTTCCTGCTGATGGGGATCATCTTCTACATCGGCGCGGTGATGGCCACCAAGCTGTTCGCCGACAGCTTCCCGGAGTGGTTCGGGACGCTGGGCCGGTCGGCCTACACGCTGTTCCAGGTGATGACGCTCGAGTCGTGGTCGATGGGGATCGTGCGCCCGGTGATGGACAGCTATCCCTACGCGTGGCTCTTCTTCGTGCCCTTCATCATGGTGACGACCTTCGCGGTGGTGAACCTGCTGGTCGGCCTGATCGTGAACTCGATGCAGGACGCCCATGCCGAGGAGAGCAATGCCGCGACCGACGCCTACCGCGACGAGGTGCTGCAGCGGCTGCGCGAGATCGAGGCCCGGCTGGACGCACGCGACCGCTAGGCGCTGTCCGCGAAATCTGGCAGATTGCGCCGCAACAACAAACAAAACGTTCCGAGGCTGAGCAGATGCGCCTTGTCCGAGTCTTTCTCCTGATCTGTGTCGCGGTGCTGGCCGCCGGCTGCGGATCGAAGTTCCGCAGCTACGACGGTCCCGAGGTGACCCGGATCGTCGTGTTCAAGGAGCAGCGGCAGATGTACCTGATGCACCATGACGAGGTGCTGAAGCGCTACGACATCTCGCTGGGCTTCGCGCCCGCCGGGCCGAAACAGGTCGAGGGCGACGGCAAGACGCCGGAGGGCGCCTATTACATCGACCGGCGCAACCCGAACAGCGCGTTCTACCTGTCGCTGGGCATCTCGTACCCCAATGCCGAGGATCGGGCGCGGGCCGCGGAGATGGGCCAGAAGCCGGGCGGCGACATCTTCATCCACGGTCAGCGCGAGCGGTCGCGCTTCGCCCGCGAGCGCGGCGACTGGACCGCCGGGTGCATCTCGGTCACCAACCGCGAGATGGAAGAAATCTACGCGATGGTGCGCACCGGCACCCGGATCGACCTCTACCCCTGAGGGGTTGCTTCAGTTCTGGACCTGCGCCGCCTGGTCGGGCGCGCCGGTGTTCAGCACCCACCAGAGGCGGCCGGTCGGTTCCTGGAACCAGGCGAAGCCGATGTCGCGCGCCTGCGGGTCGAGCAGCACGTCGCGGCCGCCCTTCTCTTCCATCCAGGCGGCGAGGGTTTCGAGTTCGGTCTCGTAGGTTTCCGAGATCAACTCGCCCTTGAAGAGGCCCGGATAGCCCGAGCGCGCCACCCGCTGCAGCGGCGACGAGCCGTCCGAGCCGAAGTGCCACGGGCGGTTCTGGCGCGACATGTCGCGGGCGTGGGTCTCGGCGGCGGCGGTCAGCTGGGCGTTCAGCGTCAGGCGCTGCACCCCGGCTGCGTCGCGCAGGGCGTTGACGCCGTCGAGCATGCGGAAGGTGACCTCGGCCTCGTTGGTGATCCGGTACACCCGGGGCAGCGGCTT
>JAUHZL010000347.1 GCA_030425945.1 Alphaproteobacteria bacterium
TCGGCAACCTGCTGGTCGAGCATCCCGCCATCGCCCGCGTCAGCTTCACCGGCGGCACCGAGACGGGCCGCGCGCTGGCCCGCAAGGCCGCCGAGAAGCTGATGCCGGTCAGCCTCGAACTGGGCGGCAAGTCGCCCACCATCGTCTTCGCCGACGCCGATCAGGACGTGGCGCTGGCGGGTATCCTGTTCGGCATCTTCTCCTCGACCGGGCAAAGCTGCATCGCGGGCGCGCGGCTCTACGTCGAGCGCGCGATCTGGGACCGCTTCGTGCCGCGCCTCGTCGCGGCCACCGAGCGCCTGCGCGTCGGGCACCCGTTCGACCCGGCGACGCAGGTCGCGCCCATGGTCCACCGCGACCACCGGGACGGCGTTGCCCGCATGGTGGCGGCCGCCGTCGCCGAGGGGGCCGAGGTGCTGACCGGCGGACGCATCCCCGAGGGGCCGGACTACGACGCCGGGGCCTATTACCTGCCGACCATCCTGACCGGGGTGCCCGACGACGCCACGATCTGCCGCGAGGAGGTGTTCGGACCGGTCCTCGTCGTGCTGCCCTTCGACACCGAGGCCGAGGTCATCGCCCGGTCGAACGACAATGCCTATGGCCTCGCCTGCGGGATCTGGACCCGCGACATGCCGAAAGCCTGGCGCGTCGGACGGGCGATCACCACCGGCACGGTCTGGGTGAACACCTACAAGCAGTTCTCGATCTCGACCCCCTTCGGTGGCGAGAAGGACAGCGGCACCGGGCGCGAGAAGGGCCGCGAGGGGATGCGCGCCTACATGGCGCAGAAGAGCTTCTATCTTGACCTGACGAACGCGCCGCACCCCTGGGCCGGGCTGTCACCGGAGGGAACGCCATGACCCGCCATGTCGCCATCGTGGGCGCCGGGCCGTCGGGGTGCTTTCTGGCGCAGGCGCTCCTCAAGGCGCGGCCCGACCTCGCCGTCGACCTGATCGACCGGCTGCCGGTGCCCTATGGCCTTGTCCGCTACGGGGTTGCCGCCGATCACCAGGGCACCAAGGCCATCGCGCGCCAGTTCGCCCGGCTCTTCGAGCGGCAGGGTGCGCGGTTCCACGGCAACGTCGAGATCGGGCGCGATGTCCCGCTTTCGGCGCTGCGCGCAGCCTATGACGCGGTCGTGCTCGCCGCCGGGCTGTCCGGGGACCGCGAGCCCGAGCTCGCGGGCCTGCCGCTGGCGGGCGTGCACGGCGCCGGGGCGCTGACCCGCGCGCTCTACGACCATCCAGACGCCGGGCCGCTGCCGGACCTCGGGGCGCACCCGCTGATCCTCGGCAACGGCAACGTCGCGCTCGACATCCTGCGCCTGCTCGCCAAGACCCCGGAGGAACTGGACGGCTCGGACCTCGGGCCGCGCGCGACCCGCTGGCTGGCGGACAGCGGCATCGAGACGCTCACCATCGTCGGCCGCTCGCCCGCCGCGCAGGCCCGGTTCGATCCGGTCATGGTCCGCGAACTGGGCGCGCTCAAGGGCGTCTCGATCACCGTCGAGGCCGCCCCGCCGGGCGCGGACGACGCGGGCGAGAAGGTCCTCGCCGCGCTGGCCCAGATCGACGGCACCGCCACCGGCCCGCGCCGCATCGCCTTCCGCTTCGGCCTGACGCCTGCGGGCGTGCTGGGCGAGGGCGGGCGCATCGTCGCGCTGACCGTCACCCGGCCCGACGGCGTGGCCGAAACGCTGCCCTGCACCGCGCTCGTCACCGCGATCGGGTTCCGGGGCGACGGCAGCCTGCCGACGGAGGACGGGCCGGGCCTTTACAAGGCAGGCTGGTTCGCGCGCGGTCCGCGCGGCACCATCCCCGAGAACCGCGCCGATGCGCAGGACCTCGCGCTGCGCATCCTCGCCGATCTCGACGCCGCCCCGGACGCCCCCGGGAAATCCGGCGCGGCGGTGCTGGACACCTGCCGCGACCGCGTCGATTACGCGGGCTGGGGCCGGATCGACGCCGCCGAACTTGCCGCCGCCCCCGCCAACCGCTGCCGCCAGAAGCTCGACACCCGCGCCGCGATGCTGGCGCTGGCCTGCCGCACCGAGGAGACCCAGCCATGAAACTCGCCATTCTCTACGGCACCGAAACAGGCAACGCCGAGATGCTGGCCGAAGACCTGCAATCCGCGCTCGAGGCCGACCACGAGGTCAGCGTCGCGAACCTCTCGGACATCGTGCCGGGCGATCTCGACGGCGAGACCTTCTACCTCGTCGTCTGCTCCACCTACGGCGACGGGGAACTGCCGGCCTCGGCCCAGCCTTTCGGCGCGGCGCTGGAGGCGGGCGAGCCGGACCTGTCGCACGTCCATTTCGCGATCTTCGGGCTGGGCGACAGCGCCTATCCCGACACCTACAACGGCGGCAGCGCGGTGCTGGCGGCGGCGCTGGCGCAGCGCGGCGCGACGATGATCGGGGACCGGGTCACCCATGACGCCTCCGGTCCCGACCTCGCCGAGGACCTCGCGCTGCCCTGGGCCGAGGCGGCGATCGCCGAGGCCGCAACCCGCCTCGGGGCCGCCGCCTGATGGACCCCGCCGCGATCCGCGCCGCCCTGACCGTGCCCTGGACCCACGGCGCGGCCGTCGACCTGCGCGGGATCACGGTGACCGGTCCGCTCGACCTGTCGGGCCTCGTGCTGACCGGCGTGGACTTCTCGGGCGCGACCTTCGCCGGGCCGGTCCACGCGCGCGGCACCCGGTTCTGCGGCCTTGCCTGGTTCCGGGGCGCGCGTTTCGGCGATGCGCTCGACCTGACGGGCGCGGTCTTCGACAACGACGCCCGGTTCGAGGACGCGGTCTTCGCCGGTCCCGCCGATTTCTCGTCCGTCGAACTGCGCGGCATCGGCCGCTTCGACCGCGCCCGGTTCGAGGGGCACGCACGCTTCGACGGCTTCACCGGCTACGGCAACTTCTCGCTGCAAGAGACGGAATTCCAGGGGGAAACCAGCCTGCGCCATGCCGAGTGGCTGGGCGGGCTCTGGGCCGAGAATGCGCGCCTGCCCGGGACCGCCGACTTCACCGGCTCCGAGGTGCACGGCCGCCTCTGGCTGAAGGGCGCGCGGCGCGGGGCGGCGGGGCTGGCCGCCGGGGCGCTGCCGATGGCCTTCGGCTATGCCTGGGACGACGCCGCGCCCGGACCCCGGTAGCCGAGGTCGCGCGACAGCCGCGCCGCCGCCGCCTTGAGCGCGGCCTCGATATCGGCGGTCTGCGGGCTGCCCTCGGCAAAGACGCTGGCGTGCCCGGTGACGTTCAGCGCCCCGGCTGGCCGCCCGAGATGGTCGCGCACCACCGCCGCCGCCGAGCCGATCTCGGGCTCGAAATTCGCCACGCTCCACGCCACCCCGCGCGCCCGGTCGGCGGCCAGCTGCGCCTCCAGCGCGGCCAGCGTCGTGCGGGTCTTGTCGGTGAACGCCTCCAGCGCGGCGTCGGCATAGAGGTCGCGCAGCGCGGCCAGCGGCAGTTCCGCCAGCAGGATGCGCCCGATGGTGGTGGCATGGGCGGGCAGGCGGGTGCCCTCGCGCACCGTGCTGGCGAGATGCGAGTTCGGCGTCTCGCGGGCGAGGTAGACGATCTCGC
>JAUHZL010000348.1 GCA_030425945.1 Alphaproteobacteria bacterium
TAAGCGGACTTTGACATGGATCAAGAATTGTCCCGCCGGGGTGGATTCCTGTGCGCAGCACTCGCCTTCAGGTGCAAAGCGCAAAAAAGGATGCCTGAAAAACAGGCATCCTTCATGTGGCTTTGCGTTATGCAACGATGCCGCGACTCAGTCGCGCCGGTCGTCCTTGAAGGTCCGGTGCCCCGAGATCATCGTCGAGACGATGGACTGCCGGGACATGATGTCCTCGCGGACGGCGACGTAGATGTGGATCATCACGAAGACCACGATCGCCCACATGCCGAGCTGGTGCAGCCCGTGCAGGGTCTGGGACGAGCCGACCAGCGGGATCACCCAGCCGAGCAGGATGTCCGGCAGGCTGCCCTGGCCCGACCCCTCGGCATAGAGCGCGAAGCCGCTCACGATCATGAAGCTGAGGCCCAGCGTCATGAAGAAGAACATCGCGAGCTGCGCCAGCGGGTTGTGCCCGATGTACTTCTTCGGCTCCTTTTCCAGCAGCAGGTACCAGCGGATCTCGAAGAAGACCTCGCTCCACCAGTGCCGGTTCAGGATCGGCAGCCGGAACATCTGCTTCGAGTGGTGGTTGCCCATGAAGGCCCAGTAGATCCGGCCGAAGAACCCCGCCGTCATGATCATCGCCGCCGCGAAATGGGCGAAGCGGATGTAGCCGAAGACGAACTGGTTCGCCGCCTCGCCGATCTGCATGGTGGGGGGCGGGTTGGCGATCAGCCAGCCCGTGACCATCAGCACGAGGATCGCCGCCGCGTTGATCCAGTGCCAGAGCCGCACCGGCGTTTCGTAGACATAGACCGAGGCATGGCGGCGGACGCTTTCGAGGTCCTCGGCGGTCGCGTCGCCGGTCAGCACGGCGGTGACAAGGGGCGTGTCCTCGTCCACCTCCGCCGCTGCCCCGGGCTTCCGGGTGTGGATGTTCATGGCGCGGCCCTCAGTCCTTGCGGCGGAAGAGGCTGCGCAGGGCCTCCCCGGCGCCGGGGAACACCGCCAGCGTCACCGCCACTCCGAGGGCCAGCCCGACCACGAGGTGATCGGCCTGGGTCAGCCAGTGCAGGGCACCCTCGCGGGCGGCGGCCTCGTGGCCGGGGTGGGCCAGCGCGGCGACGGGGGCGAGACAGGCGGCGAGCGCGGCCGGAACAACGAGCTTCTTCATCTGGGTCTCTCCTCAGCGGACCTTGACGGTGGTGAGTTCCTCACCGTCGGGCGACATGACATGGGTGGAGCAGGCGAGGCAGGGGTCGAAGCTGTGCAGCGTGCGCAGGATCTCGACCGGCTCGTCGGGACGCTCCAACGGCGTGTTCAGCAGGCTGGCCTCGAAGGCGCCGATGTTGCCGGCGGCATCGCGGGGCGAGCCGTTCCAGGTCGTGGGGACCACGCACTGGTAGTTCTCGATCCGGCCGTCCTTGACGCTGACCCAGTGACCCAGCGCGCCGCGGGGCGCCTCGGTCATGCCGACGCCGCGGGCCTCCTTCGGCCAGGACGCGGGGTCCCACTTCTCGACGTTCGCGGTGGAGCTGTCGCCGTTGCGGACGTTGCTGACCAGCTTGTCGAAGAAGTGCTTCTGGAGCCGGGCGCAATACTCGGCCTCGAGCGCCCGGGCAGCCGTGCGGCCCAGCGTCGAGAACAGCGCATTGACCGGCAGGTCCATCGTGCGGAGCAGGCCGGTGACCTGGTCCTTGATGTCCTCGTGTCCCGAGGCATAGCCGATGATGTAGCGGGCAAGCGGGCCCACCTCCATCGCGTTGCCGCGCCAGCGCGGGGCCTTGATCCACGAGTACTTCGCGCTCTCGTCGATCTCGTCGATCCGGGTGCGGGTGCCCTTGTGGTTCGGCCCGAGCTCGAACTTCGCCTCGGTGACGCCGTCCCACGGGTGCAGGCCCTTGCCGGGCTCGCCGTAGGCATACCACGAGTGGTCCACGAACTCCTGCACCTGCTCGGGGTCGCGCACGTCGACCTCGTGTACCGTGCTGAGATCGCCGTTGATGATCGCGCCGCGCGGCAGGTGAAGCTGACCCGCCGAGAAGTCGTTGGCATGCTCGGGGATGTCGCCGTAGCTGAGGACCGCCTGGCTCGACAGGCCGCCGCCGTGCAGCCAGTCCTTGTAGAACCCGCCGACCGCGATCACGTCCGGGATGTAGACGTTGTTCACGAAGTCGAGGCAGCGGTTGATGATGGAGCTGACCATGTTCAGCCGCTCCATGTTGATCGCGCCGACCGCGCCGACGCCGTCGATGTTGATCGGGCAGGGCACGCCGCCGACCAGCCAGTTCGGGTGCGGGTTCTTGCCGCCGAAGATGGTGTGGATCTTGACGATGTCCTTCTGGAGATCGAGCGCCTCCAGGTAGTGCGTCGTCGCCATCAGGTCCGCCTCGGGCGGCAGCTTGTAGGCGGGGTTGTCCCAGTAGCCGTTCTTGAACAGGCCCAGCTGGCCCGACTCGACGAACTGCTTCAGCCGGTTCTGCACGTCGCGGAAGTAGCCGGGGCTGGACATCGGGTGGCTGGGGCTGACCGCCTGCTGCAGCTCGCTGGTGGCCTTCGGGTCGGCGCGCAGCGCGTTCACCGGGTTCACCCAGTCGAGCGCGTGCAGGTGGTAGAAGTGCACGATGTGGTCATGCACCTGCAGGTTCAGCTGCATGATGTTGCGGATCGAGTTGGCGTTGTCGGGGATGGTGATCCCCAGCGCGTCCTCGACCGCGCGAACCGAGGTCAGCGCGTGCGTGCCGGTGCAGACGCCGCAGATGCGCTCGGTGAAGGCCCAGGCGTCGCGCGGGTCGCGGCCCTTGAGGATGACCTCGAGGCCGCGCCACATGGTGCCGGTCGAGACCGCGTTGCGGATCACGCCCTGCTCGTCGACGTTGACCTCGCAGCGCATGTGACCCTCGATCCGCGTCACGGGATCGACGACGATGCGGCGCCCGGCGGTATCCAGGTTGAATCCGTTGGGAGTGACGGTCATGGCTTACGCCTCCTCGCTGACGCGGCTCTGCGTCTTCTTCTGGGCTGCCTTCAGGGCGGTGACCGCGGCATGGACCGCGATCGCGCCCCCGGTCAGGGCGGCGGCGGTGGTGCCGACGGTGTTCGCGTTCGCCTCGATCCCGAAGGCGTTGATCTGGGTGGTCCGCTCGTAGAACGAGCCGTTGTCCCAGAACCCGTCCTCGGAGCAGCCGATGCAGCCGTGACCGGACTGGATCGGGAAGGACGTGCCCTCGTTCCAGCGCACCGTCGAGCAGGCGTTGTAGGTGGTCGGGCCCTTGCAGCCGACCTTGTAGAGGCAATAGCCCTTGCGCGCGTTCTCGTCGTCGAAGGCCTCGACGAACTGGCCGGCGTCGAAATGCGGACGGCGGTAGCACTTGTCGTGGATGCGCTGGCTGTAGAACATCTGCGGCCGGCCCTGGCGATCGAGCGGCGGCAGCCGGTCGAAGGTCAGCATGTAGGTGATCACGCCGGTCATCACCTCGGCGATGGGCGGGCAGCCCGGCACCTTGATGATCGGCTTGTCGGTGATGACCTGGTGCACCGGGGTGGCGCGGGTCGGGTTCGGTTTCGCCGCCTGCACGCAGCC
>JAUHZL010000349.1 GCA_030425945.1 Alphaproteobacteria bacterium
GCGTGGTTGGCGGCCATCTCGGCCGCGCCCTCGATCACCTTGCAGCGGCAGGTCGAGCAGACCCCCGCCTTGCAGGCGTAGGGCGCGTCGAGATCGCCCGCGAGCGCCGCGTCGAGCAGGGTCTGGCCCGGCTCCATCCGCACCGTGCGGGTCGCGCCGTCGAGGGTGATCCGGGCCTCGGTCCCGGCCCCGCCCGCCGCCGCGCCGCGCCCCGCCACCGGCGCCTTCAGGCGGCCCGGCTGGCCCGAGGCGAAGAGCTCGAAGCGGATCTGCGCGTCGCTGAGCCCGTGCGCGCGCAGGCTGCGGGCGATGCCCAGCATCATCGGTTCCGGGCCGCAGATGAAGGCGAGGTCGATGTCGGCGGGGTCGATCCAGTGCCGGAAGAGCGCCGCGCACTTTTCCTCGTCGACGCGGCCGGTGAACAGTTCGATCTCGGTCGCGTCCTGTTCCAGCACGTGGATCACGTTCAGCCGCCCGAGGTGCAGGTTCTTCAGGTCCTCCAGCTCCTCGCGGAACATGATCGTGTTCACGCCGCGGTTGGCATAGACCAGCGTGACCCGCGAGCGCGGCTCGCGCGCCAGCACCGACTTCACGATCGACAGCAGCGGCGTGATCCCCGAGCCGCCCGCGAAGCCGAGGATGTGGCGCGCGTTCGCGGCGTCGAGCGGGGTGTGGAAGCTGCCCATCGGCGGCATCGCCTCCAGCCGGTCGCCGGGGCGCAGCGCCTCGTTGGCCCAGGTCGAGAAGGCGCCGCCCTCGACCCGCTTGATGCCGACCTGAAGGCGGCCGTCGTCGATCCCGGCGCAGATCGAGTAGGAGCGGCGCAGTTCCTCGCCGTCGAAGTCGCGGCGGAAGGTCAGGTACTGTCCCGGACGGAAGGCGAAGGCGGCGGGGTCCTCGGGTTCCAGCGTCACGCAGACCGCGTCGCGGATGGTCTTCTCGACGGCGGTGACGGTCAGGGGGTGGAAGCGCGCCATGCCGGGCCTCTCAGATGCACTTGAAATAGTCGAAGGGTTCGCGGCAGGCGGTGCAGCGCCACTGTGCCTTGCAGGGGGTCGAGCCGAACTGGCTGATGCGTTCGACCTCGGCCGCGCCGCAGTGCGGGCAGCGCTCGGGTCCGCCTGCCGGTTGCGGCGGCGCGATGCCGTAGGCTTCGAGCTTCGCGCGGCCCTTCTCGGACAGCCAGTCGGTGGTCCAGGGCGGGGCGAGCTGGCGTTTCAGCGTCAGCGACGCGATGCCGTGCCCGCGCAGCGCGCGCTCGATCTCGAGGTTGATGACGCTGGTCGCGGGGCAGCCGGAGTAGGTGGGGGTCACCGTCACTTCCAGCGTGTCGCCGGCCCAGGCCACCGCCCGGATGATCCCGAGGTCGACGAGCGAGATCGCCGGGATCTCGGGGTCGGGGACCTGGTCGAGCCAGGCGAGGATCTGGTCCTCGGAGGGCCGCGCCTCGGTCATCGCGGCCTCACCAGGTCGCGCCGGGGTAGGCGCGTTGCAGGAACTGCATCGTCGCCAGCATGTGGCCGAGGTCCTCGGTGTGACGCACGCCGGTCTTGCCGCCCTGGTGCGCGAAGCGGCTGTCGGGCGGGCTGAGCGTCGCCTCGGCGAGGATCGCGCCGATCCTGGCGTCGAAGCCCGCGCGCAGCGTGGCGGCGTCGGGGGCGATGCCGCGCGCAGCGATCTCGGTGTCGATGGCGTCGGGCAGGAAGGCCTCGCCCACGTAGGGCCAGAGCCGGTCGAGCGCGTCCTGCATCCGGGCGTGGCTTTCGGGTGTGCCGTCGCCGAGGCCGATCACCGTGTCGGCGGAGCGTTCGAGGTGGTAGCTGACCTCCTTCACCGCCTTCTGGGCGATCTCGGAGACGCGCGGCTCGGAGGAGCCGCAGAGCGCGGTCAGCATCTCGAGGTGCCAGGCGTCGAACAGGCATTGCCGCAGCAGGGTGTGGCCGAAGTCGCGGTTCGGGCGTTCGACCAGCAGCAGGTTGCGGAAGTCCCAGGCGTCGCGCAGGAAGGCGAGATCGTCGGCGGAGCGGCCCGCGCCCTCGACCTCGCCCGCAAGGCCGAGCCAGAGCTGGGTCTGGCCGATCAGGTCGAGCGCGGTGTTGGCGAGCGCGATGTCCTCCTCGATCACCGGGGCATGGCCGCACCACTCGCTGACGCGGTGGCCGAGCACCAGCGTGTTGTCGCCCATGCGCAGGCAGAACTCGAAGAGCGCGGGATCGGGGGCGGCGGCCGTCGCGGTCATCACATGTGCCCCGCTTCGTCGGGAATGTCGTAGAAGGTCGGGTGGCGGTAGACCTTGCTTTCGGAGGGCTCGTAGAGCGGGCCCTTGTCGGAGGGCGAGGAGGCCGCGATGTGGCGCGCCTCGACGACCCAGATCGACACGCCCTCGTTGCGGCGGGTGT
Organism: Alphaproteobacteria bacterium; assembly: GCA_030425945.1. Lineage (GTDB taxonomy): Bacteria > Pseudomonadota > Alphaproteobacteria > Rhodobacterales > Rhodobacteraceae > Dinoroseobacter. Next base: position 2,400 of record JAUHZL010000349.1, read on the forward strand.
AGACGTCGCGGGCGTTGCGGATCGCCATGTCGGCATCGGGCGCGTGCAGGCTGCCGACGTGGCGGTGGCTCATGCCGTGCTGGCCACGGATGAACACTTCCCACAGCGGCCATTCGTTGCGCTTCTTCGGCTGGGCCGCGTCGGACTGGGGCAGGGCCCCGGGGTTGACGGAACTCATCGGCTGTATCCCTTCGTTGCGGCGGGGCGCGGGGTGGGGCGGGCTATTCGGCCGCGACGCGGCGGGCGGCGCGCTTGCGGGCGTGGGCCATCAGCCCGTCGCGCACCCACTGGCCCTCGGCCCAGGCCTGCTGCCGGGCTTCCATGCGGTCGGCGTTGCAGGGGCCGTTGCCCTTGAGCACGTCGAAGAACTCGGACCAGTCCGGCTCGGAGAAGTCGTAATGGCCGCGCTCTTCGTTCCATCTCAGGTCGGGGTCGGGCACGGTCAGCCCGAGGTACTCGGCCTGCGGCACGGTCTCGTCGACGAACTTCTGGCGCAGCTCGTCGTTGGTGTTCATCTTGATCTTCCACGCCATCGACTGGGCGGAATGCACGCTCTCCTTGTCGGAGGGGCCGAACATCATCAGGGCGGGATACCAGAAGCGGTTGAGGGCATCCTGCGCCATGCGCTTCTGCGCGGGCGTGCCGAAGGCCATCTTCATCATGATGTCGTAGCCCTGCCGCTGGTGGAAGCTCTCTTCCTTGCAGATGCGGATCATCGCGCGGGAATAGGGGCCGTAGCTGGTGCGTTGAAGCGGCACCTGGTTCATGATCGCGGCGCCGTCGACCAGCCAGCCCACCGCGCCCATGTCGGCCCAGGTCAGCGTCGGGTAGTTGAAGATCGACGAATACTTCATCCGCCCGTCGAGCAGCATCTCGGTCAGCTCGTCGCGGCTGACGCCCAGCGTCTCGGCGGCGCAGTAGAGGTAGAGGCCGTGCCCCGCCTCGTCCTGCACCTTGGCGAGCAGGATCGCCTTGCGCTCGAGCGTGGGGGCGCGGGTGATCCAGTTGCCCTCCGGCAGCTGGCCGACGATCTCGGAATGGGCGTGCTGGCCGATCTGGCGGATCAGCGTCTTGCGGTAGCCCGCGGGCATCCAGTCCTTCGGCTCGATCTTCTCGCCGGCGGCGATGCGCGCCTCGAAGGCGGCGAGCTTCTCGGGGTCCTCGGCGG
>JAUHZL010000350.1 GCA_030425945.1 Alphaproteobacteria bacterium
CGCAGGTCGAGGACCCGAAGACCGATGTCGCCTTCCCGGAGTCGGTCGTCGACATGCTGAAGGGCAATCTCGGCCAGCCCCCCGGCGGCTGGCCCGCGGGCATCCTGAAGAAGGTGCTGAAGGACGAGAAACCGCTGTCCGAGCGTCCCGGCAAGCGCCTGCCGCCGATCGACCTGGAAAAGACCCGGGCCGAGGTGTCGGAGATGCTGGAAGGCAAGACCGTCGATGACGAGGACCTGAACGGATACCTGATGTATCCCAAGGTCTTCCTCGACTACATGGGCCGCCACCGCATCTACGGCCCGGTGCGGACCCTGCCCACGCATACCTTCTTCTACGGCATGGAGCCGGGCGACGAGATCGAGGCCGAGATCGACCCGGGCAAGACGCTCGTGGTGCGGATGCAGGCCATCGGCGAGACGCAGGAGGACGGCGAGGTGCGCGTCTTCTTCGAGCTGAACGGCCAGCCGCGCACGATCCGCGTGCCCGACCGCAAGGCCGCCGCCAGCGCCACCAAGCGCCCGAAGGCCGAGACCGGCAACCCGAACCACATCGGCGCGCCGATGCCGGGGGTGGTGGCCTCGGTCGCGGTCAAGGCGGGAACGAAGGTCAAACAGGGCGACCTGCTGCTGACCATCGAGGCGATGAAGATGGAAACCGGCATCCACGCCGACCGCGATGCCACGGTTGCCGCGGTCCATGTCACCCCCGCCAGCCAGATCGACGCCAAGGACCTGCTGGTCGAATTCGAGTGACCGCGGGCGGCGGCGGGTCCCCGGCCCGCCGCGCCAGCGCCGCGAAATCGTCTAAAAGCAGCGATAACTCTGGACCCGGGACCAGATAAGAGCGCTGCCATGCTTGCCTCAACCTACCTCGCCGACGAGCGGGGCGCCGTGACCGTGGACTTCACGGTACTGACTGCCGCGACCGTGGGTCTCGGGATCGCCGCCTATGGCGTCGTCTCCGGGGGCCTCGGCGACCTGACCGGCGATATCGATGCCACGCTGCGGGGCTACCTCGGCGGGGGCCGCGAGATGCTGGCGCTGGATTTCGCCGGCGGCCTTGGCCCCTTTGCCGGGGGGACCGTCCGCAATGTGCCCGGCTTCGGCGAGATGCTCCTGCTCGACGGGACCAACAACCGGGGCGGGATCGGCACCGAGGCGACGCTGGCGCTCGACCCGAACTCCGACTACGCGGTGATCTCGTTCGACCTCGCCTTCGTGGACAGCTGGGACAACGAGACCGGCTATGTCTTCCTCAACGGGCAGGCGGTCGCGCTCGGCACCTTCACCCACATGAAGCACCCGCAACTGCGCACCGGCGACGTGCCGCCCGCGATGCAGGACCTCGGGATCGTCAGCGTCGATTTCGGCGAGGCCGAGCAGCTGCGCGGCGGGTATTTCACCGGCTCGGGCGGGGCCGCGTGGTCGGACTACCGCCAGCCGGTCTCGATGGTCGTGCGCACCAACGGCGCCAGCGAGATGAAGCTCGGCTTCGGCACCAACCTGAATTCCTCCTACACCGACGAGTCGCTCGGCATCGACAACCTGTCGGTGATCTCGACCAACACCGCACCCTGATCCCGGGAGACGAGGCCATGCACCTGACCGACTTCCTGAAAGACGAGACCGGCGCCGTGACCGTGGACTGGACCGTGCTGACGGCGGCGACCGTCGGCCTCGGGATCGCGGCCTATGGCGTGGTCTCGGGCGGGGTGGCGGACCTGTCCGGCGACACCGCGCGCAACCTCGGCCGTCCGTTCATCCGGACCGCCTTCCTGACGCCCGAGACCTTCTCGAACGGGCCGGGCAACTGGATCGGGACCGGGACGCGATTCGTCGAGGGCTTCGGCGACGTGCTGGGACCGATCGCGGGCAACGCCGCGGGCAGCGAGAAGTTCTGGCAGGACTTCGAGATCCCCGGCGGCGCGATGGAGGTCGAGTTCGGCTTCGACCTTCTGTCCATCGACAGCATCGACGGCGGCCTCGTGGACCACGGCTGGGGCGCGGAAGAGGGTCCGGTCCTCTACCTGAACGGGCAGGAGATCGCCCGGGCCCGCTCGCAGGGCGGCCGCCTGACCTGGACCCATACCGAAGCGGCCGGGGTCCGCGTGGTGTCGACCGAGACCCGCGCGGGCGAGAACATCGGCGGCATGAGCCCGAACCAGACCTCGTGGCACGACGGGATCAACGCCGTCCGGGTCGAGTTCGACGAGCCGACCGAGAACGTGCGCATCGGGTTCGGGATGAAGGGCAACCAGGGCATCACCGACGAGAGCATCGCCATCGACAACTTCACCTTCCAGGCGATCTGAGCCGCCCTGCCCCACCGCGTCCGGCACCGCCCTGCCCGACGCAGACAGCAAGAGGATCACCGGGATCCGCGACACGGCCCGGTGACCCGCCAGACAGACGAGGCCCATGATGTTGAAGCGATTTCTGAACGACGAGGCCGGCGCGGTCACGGTGGACTGGACCGTGATGACGGCGGCCGTGGCGGGGCTGGGACTGGCGACCTACGGCGTCGTGTCGGGCGGGATCGGCGACCTGTCGGGCGACGTCTCCGCGCAGTTGTCGGGGCAGTCGATCACCTCGCGCTTCGGCGGGGCCTTCTCGCTGACGACGCTGGTCGAGAACACCTTCAGCGGCGGCGACCGGGGCGACTGGGTCGGGGGCCGCCTGCTCGACATGGGCGGTACGCTCGGCGAACTGCTGGCGCTCGGCCAGAACGAGACGGCGGAACTGCCGATCACCTTTCCCGACGGCACCTCGACCGGGCGGATCAGCTTCGACCTGATCGGCGGCGACAGCGGCGACGGCGAGTTGGTGACGATCTCGGCGGACGGCACGCCGGTCCTGCTCGGCACCTACAACTTCCGCCCGGTGACGGGCGAGCTGACCTTCAACGTGCCGGACGTGCCGGGCGTCACCGTGACGACGGAACTGATCTCGGAGAACCGCAACATCGGCGGCGCGGGCTGGACGGATGCCGTCACCCGGGTGTCGATCACGCTGGACGATCCGCCGCCGAACATGATCCTCGCGGCGCGGTCGGGCACCAACCAGAACGTCAACGACGAATATTTCGGCATCGACAACGTGACCGTCACCGCGGAGTAGACCCTGCCCCGACCGCGGCACGCTTTGTCCCCAATTCCGCACCAGTTCGAGGGTATCACCTCCCCCGGCCCGCAGAGAGGAGGCCCGCCATGCTGAGCCGTTTCCTGACTGACGAGACCGGCGCCGTGACCGCCGACTTCGTGGTGCTGACCGCCGCGACCGTGGGACTGGGCGTCGCCACGCTGGGCGTGCTGTCGGGCGGCCTGTCCACCGCCAGCGGCACCGTCAGCGAGGGCGTGTCCGGCACGCTGATCCGGTCGAGCTTCCTCGAGACGCTGGCCACCATCGACTTCACCGGCGGGGCGCTCGGCGGCTGGACCGGGGCCTCGGTGCGCGATCTCGGCGGGGTGATCGGCGAGGCGCTCTACATCGACCAGCAGCAGACCGGCCGGCTGGTCTTCGACGTCCCGCCGGGCAGCACGGAGGCGACGA
>JAUHZL010000351.1 GCA_030425945.1 Alphaproteobacteria bacterium
GCGTAGAGGTCCATCTCCTTGCGCAGGCGCAGCAGGCCGCGCTCGGGCTTCACGCTGAAGTCGAGCTTGTCGTACTTCGGGCCGCCCACGGCACCGAGCAGGACCGCGTCCACCTCCTGCGCCTTCGCCATCGTGTCGTCGTGCAGCGGCGTGCCGTGCGCGTCATAGGCGGCGCCGCCAACCAGGTCCTCGGACACGTCGAAGACGAGGCCACGCTTCGCGCCGAACCAGTCGATGATCTTGCGGACCTCGGCCATGACCTCCGGGCCGATTCCATCGCCGGGCAGGATCAACAGGGACGGGTTCGACATGGGGCTGGCTCCTCTCCAATGGGTCGCCGTCGCGTAGCCCCTTGCCCGACAGGGGTCAAGGGAGCGCCCGGTCGCGCGCGATCAGGTCCCGGAACGCCCGCTCCAGCCGGTCGCGCACTGCCGCGATCCGGGGCACGTTGCGGAGGCGCTCGTGGCAGGTCAGCCAGATCGGCAGGTCCGGCACCGACAGTCCGGGCAGCACCTGCTGGACGCCGGGGTCCGAGAGGGCCACGACCCGCATCCCGAGGCCGATGCCGCAGCCCGCGCGGACCAGTTCCCAGTTCACCGCCTGGTGGTCGCAGCGGAGGCGAAAGTCGGAGCGTGAGACCGGCAGCCCCCGCGACCGGAAGCCGTCGACCAGAACCTCCGACCGGTCGAGGCCGACCAGGTCGTGGTCCAGCAGGTCTGTGGGCTGGCCCGGCATGCCGTGCCGGGCGATGTAGTCGGACGCGGCGAAGAGCCCGAGGCGCAGGTCGCCCAGATGCTGGGTCAGCACGTCCAGCTGCGTCGGCCGGATCATCCGCACCGCGATGTCGGCTTCGCGGTAGAGCAGGTTCTCGACCCGGTCCGACGGCACCAGTTCAAGCTCGATCTGCGGCAGGTCGCGCGCGATCCCGGCGAGGACCTGCGGCAGCAACCGGTGCGAGACGACCTCGCTCGCGGTAATCCGCACCGTCCCTTCCGCGACCTGGTCGTTCCCGGCCACGATCATCCGGGCCTGTGCCGCGGCCTCGCGCATGGTCTCGACGGCGGGCCAGAGGTCATGCCCCGCCTGGCTGAGACTCAGCCCGCGCGCGTGGCGATGGAACAGCTCGGCGCCGACCTGCTGCTCCAGCGCCCGGACCTGACGGCCCAGCGTCGGCTGGCTCAGCCCGAGGGCAACGGCCCCGGCCGACAGCGAGCCGTGCTCGGCCACCGCCGCGAAGGCCTGAAGGAGGGTCCAGTCGAGGGAGCGATCCATTCACTGATGAATAGCAGATGATCGAAATCCGGGAATGCCCTTTCTTCTGCGCGTGGCTCAAGGTGATGCCATCCTCAGACACGGAGCCATAACATGACCCAGACGATCCTGATCCTCGGCGCCTCCGGGCGGGTTGGCCAGGCCGCCGCCCGCGCGTTCTCCGATGCAGGCTGGACGGTGCGCCGCTTCGACCGCGCCCGCGACGACCTTGCCCGGTCGGCAGCGGGGGCCGACGTCATCCTGCACGCGATGAACCCGGCCTATCCCGACTGGGCGACGCAGGCGCTGCCGCTCCTCGACCGCACGCTCGCGGTGGCCGAACGGACCGGGGCGCTCGTGATCCTGCCCGGCAACGTCTACGTGTTCGGTGACGGCGCGCCCGAGCTTCTCGGTCCCGCCACCCCGCATGCTGCCCGCAATCCGCTGGGGCGCATCCGGACTGAGATGGAAGCGCGCCTGTTCCGGGCCGCCTGTCCGACCCTCGTGCTGCGGGCGGGTGACTTCATCGACAGCGGGCCGTCGGGGAACTGGTTCGACAAGGTGATCCTCGGCCAGTTGGACAAGGGGCGTTTCGTCTACCCGGGGGCCTTGGACCGCGTTCATGCCTGGGCCTGGCTGCCGGATTTCGCCCGCGCGATGGTCGGACTGGCCGAACGTCGCGGGGACCTTCCCGCCCATGCCGACGTGCCGTTTCCGGGCTTCGCCCTGACCGGCGCAGACCTGCACGCGGCCGTGTCGCGGGCGGCGGGTACGACGCTGGAGCAGCGACGCTTCCCGTGGTGGCAACTGACCCTCGCGGCCCCGGTCTGGAAGATTGCGCGCGGTCTGCGCGAGATGCGCTATCTCTGGTCCATGCCGCATCGCCTCGACCCGGTCCCGTTGGCCCGCCTGCTGCCGGATTTCCAGCCGACCGATCCGGACGAGGCCTTGCGCCTCGCCGTGGCCGCCTTGCAGGGTCAGGGCGAGGTGACGTCCACCCACACCAGCGCCCGGCGTCCCGTTTCCGGCCACGCCAGCCCCGCCGCCTGAACCGCGAACCGGGCATCCGGCAGGATGTAGTCGACCCTCAGGTTGCCGGGGTCCCCCGGGCGGTCTTCGCGGAAGTCGGCGGTATCGGCGGCGGGGTCCCCGGACTGCGCCAGGTTGATCCCGCCATCGCGCGCCCCGCGCAGGGCCCCGCCGGCGTTGCGCGGGACCGGGTCCTGCAGGCGCGGGTGGGCCCGCAGCCGGGCCAGCGCCGCGCGATCCCCGCGCCCGTCCGCCGGATCGACGTTCAACGTCCCGATCACCACGGACCACGCATCGCCCGGGATGCTGTCCTCGCCGTCGCGCCACCCGTCCAGATGGTCGGCCCACAGGCCGAGTTCCCCGGCATTGCGCAAGGTGTTGGCGCGCTCCGGTCCTTCGAACGCGGGAGGCGTGGCCGCGAGGACCAACAGGTGGATCGGGTGCGCCCAAGGCCCCGCGACCCGGACGATGGCCTGCGACACGCTTGGAAGGGGCCTTGTCGCGGCGCTCTCCGGGTCAGGCCACGGCGTGCCGTCCTCGTGGCGGGGCAGGGCGGCGCCCGGGGCCTGACTCCAGCGCAAGTCCGTGTAATCGCCCGCCAGCGTCACGGGCCAGCGGGTCAGCACCACGAGGCCGCCTGCCCCCGGAAACCGCCCGTAGCCGAGGGCATCTTCCGGCTCGCCGCGCCGTCCGTTGCCGTTCAGGTCCAGCCCGGACGGCACACCGGCATTCGGCCGCAGGGCCAGAGCGTGGTCGTAGGCCAGACCTGCGGTGCGCAGCGTGCGGACCAGCGCGTCAAGGGCGCCGCCGCCCGCGTCGTGGTCGATGCCGCTCAGCACAAGAACGCCCGGCGCCGTCGCGGCAAGGACCGAGACCGTCGCGACGATATCGGGAGCCTCCGCCTCGGTCAGGTCGCGGACCAGCAGGCCGGGGCCGTCGCGGGAGAGTTCAGTGGCCAGGAACCCCAGACGCAGCGCGTCAGCAGACAGGGGTGCCGTCGCCCAGAAGAGGGCGATCAGACCGGCTGCAAGCTGGCGTCCGGACCATGCCGCCGCTGCGCGCGCCGTTGCGAGGCGATCATCCGCGCCACCCGTTTCAGGGCGATGCCACGCATGAACAGGCTGGCAGGCAGGAAGGACCACAGCGCGAACATCCAGATCAGCGGTTGCGGCGACAGGAACCGGTCGGGATCGAACATGCCGGTGCCGAACCGCGCCAGACCCGGCACGATGAATGGCAGCAGAAGCC
>JAUHZL010000352.1 GCA_030425945.1 Alphaproteobacteria bacterium
TCGGCCGGGCTGGTGGTGATCTGGACCCTGGTGCTGCTGCGCCGGGCTCAGTGATAGCGCAACTCCTTGACGACATGGCGCCATTCCCCGGCGCGGATCAGCTTGCGATGGGTGAAGCGGACCGAATGCAGCGGTCCCTCGATCTCGCGCTGCCAGAACTCGATGAAGTCGAAGAGCTTCGGGTAATCCGGCGCAAGGTCGTACTCCTGCCAGACGAAGCTGTTCAGAACGTTCTTCGCATCGGGCATCCGGTAGAACATTTCCGCCGTGGTCAGCCCGTATCCCTTGAGCATCAGTTCGGTCTCGCGTCCCTTCATCGTCCTGTCTCCAGAAAAGCCTGTTCCCCAAGCAGAGCACGCCCGAATTAAAAATCAACCAAAACAGTATGTTAGCACTCACCCCCTGCGGCTGCTCATATTCGGACCGCTCGGGTTGCAGGCAAGATACGGAGCGCGCTATAGTGTTCCGGACTAGATATTGTGCTGTCCCAGAACACTGGATGCCAAGTTGAGCGATACGCCGGAACCCCCTGAAACCGAAGAAGAAAACACCCCGGATCGTCCGCCCTACGCGGGCCCGTCGGTGTCGATCTCGGACGAGATGAAGACCTCGTATCTCGATTACGCGATGAGCGTGATCGTTTCGCGGGCGATTCCGGATCTGCGCGACGGCCTGAAGCCCGTGCACCGGCGAATCCTCTACGCGATGCACGAGACCGGCAACGCCCATGACAAGGCCTACCGCAAGTCGGCCCGCCCCGTGGGCGACGTGATGGGCAAGTATCACCCGCACGGCGACAGCGCGATCTACGACGCGCTGGTGCGGATGGCGCAGGACTTCTCGATGTCGCTGCCGCTGCTCGACGGTCAGGGCAACTTCGGCTCGATGGACGGCGATAACCCCGCCGCGATGCGCTATACCGAAGTGCGGATGGACAAGCCCGCCGCCTATCTGCTGGCCGACATCGACAAGGACACCGTCGATTTCCAAGACAACTACGACGGCAAGGACCTCGAACCCTCGGTCCTGCCCGCGCGCTTCCCGAACATGCTGGTCAACGGCGCGGGCGGTATCGCGGTCGGCATGGCAACGAACATCCCGCCGCACAACCTGGGCGAGGTGGTGGACGCCACGCTGGCCCTGATCGCCGAGCCGGACCTGTCCTCCGAGGACCTGATGCAGTACGTCCCGGCGCCGGACTTCCCGACCGGGGGCATCATCCTCGGGCGCTCCGGGGCGCGGAAGGCCTATCTGGAGGGGCGCGGCAGCGTGATCATCCGGGCCAAGACCCGGATCGAGGAAATCCGCAAGGATCGCTTCGCCATCATCCTCGACGAGATCCCCTACCAGGTGAACAAGGCGTCGATGATCGAGAAGATCGCCGACCTCGTGCGCGAGAAGAAGCTGGAAGGCATCGCCCACGTGCAGGACGAATCCGACCGGGTCGGCGTCCGCGTGGTGATCGAGTTGAAGCGCGACGCGACGCCCGAGGTCGTGCTGAACCAGCTCTATCGCTTCACGCCGATGCAGACCTCGTTCGGCTGCAACATGCTGGCGCTCAATGGCGGGCGTCCCGAGCAACTGACGCTGCGCGGCTTCCTGACCGCCTTCGTCAGCTTCCGCGAGGAGGTCGTCGCCCGCCGCACCGCCTTCGAGTTGCGCAAGGCCCGCGAGCGGTCGCATATCCTCTGCGGCCTCGCCGTCGCGGTCTCGAACGTGGACGAAGTGGTGGCGACCATCCGGGCGTCGGCCGATGCCGCCGAGGCCCGCGAGAAGCTGATGACCCGGCGCTGGCCCGCGGGCGAGATCGCCGGATACATCCGCCTGATCGACGACCCGACCCACACCGTGAACGAGGACGGCACCTACAACCTGTCCGAGGTGCAGGCCCGCGCCATCCTCGACCTGCGGCTGCAGCGCCTGACCCAGCTTGGCGTGAAGGAAGTCACCGACGAGCTGGAAGACCTCGCCTCGAAGATCCGCGACTACCTCGACATCCTGCGCTCGCGCGCCCGGATCATGGAGATCATCTCGACCGAGCTGCGCGAGGTGAAGGAGCTCTTCGCCGTGCCGCGCCGCACCGAGATCGTCGAGCATGACGGCGACATGGAGGACGAGGACCTCATCGAGCGCGAGGACATGGTGGTGACCATCACCCAGTCCGGCTACATCAAGCGCACGCCGCTGGCCGATTTCCGCGCCCAGAAGCGCGGCGGCAAGGGGCTGTCGGGCGGCGCGCTGAAGGACGACGACGTGGTGACCACGCTGTTCGTGGCCAACACGCACACGCCGCTGCTGTTCTTCACCGCCGACGGCATGGTCTACAAGCTGAAGACCTGGCGCCTGCCGCTGGGCAGCCGCAGCGCGCGCGGCAAGGCGCTGGTCAACATCCTGCCGATCCAGATGGGCACCGGGATCGCCGCCGTCATGCCGGTGGACCGGGACGAGGCCGACTGGGAAAGCCTGCAGATCGTCTTCGCCACCTCGGCGGGCGACGTGCGGCGCAACGCGCTCAGCGATTTCGCCAACGTCATGCGCAACGGCAAGATCGCGATGAAGCTGCCCGAGGACGGCACGCGCCTCGTCAATGCCCGGATCTGCACCGAGGATGACGACATCATGCTGGTCACGGCGCTGGGCCGGGCGATCCGCTTCCCGACCACCGATGTGCGCGTGTTCAAGGGCCGCGACTCGACGGGCGTGCGCGGGATCCGTCTCGCCGACGGCGACAGCGTGGTGTCGATGGCCGTGATCCGCCACTTCGAGGCCGCCCCGGACGAGCGCGCCGCCTATCTCAAGCAGCGCCGCCTGATGGCCGGCGCCCCTGAGGACGAGGTCGAGGCGGACGAGGACGAAGCCGCCACCGGCGAGGGCCAGCTCAGCCCCGAACGCTATGCCGAGATGTCGGCGGCCGAGGACCTGATCCTGACGATCACCGCCTCGGGCACCGGGAAGCTGTCGTCGAGCCACGACTACCCGGTGCGCGGCCGCGGCGGCCAAGGCGTTGCGGCAATGGACAAGGCGATGCGCGGCGGGCCGCTCGTGGCCTGCTTCCCCGTCGAGACCGGCGACCAGATCATGCTGGCCACCTCCACCGGCCAGTCGATCCGCTGCCCGGTCGACGGCATCTCGTTCCGGTCGCGCAGCGCGGGCGGCGTGAAGGTGTTCAACACCTCGGCCGGGGAACATGTGGTCTCGGTCGCGTGGATCGCCGAACAGGGCGAGCCGGAGGACGGCGACGCCGCGCCAGACACCGGGCCAGACCCCGCGCCCGACGCCTGAGCCGCATCATGCGGGGCGCGGACGCCGGTCGTCTGCGCCCCGAAATGCGGCACTCCTGCCTTAATGAATCCTTAAACGTGACACGCGGCGCCTGCGCCGGTGCCGCATTGCCCGCGCACGGTCGCTCTCGAGGCAACCCCCATCGAGCAACAACCGCAGAAAGCGAGGCCCGATATGAACACCCTGACCGACTGGCTGCGACTGG
>JAUHZL010000353.1 GCA_030425945.1 Alphaproteobacteria bacterium
ATGCAGCGTGGGTATCAGAGCACCCCATTGTGGTTCGCCCTCGTCGAGCTGACAGGTTTTGGTTGTGCCTCGGTGCAGAGAGCTGCGCGAGAAACGCAGGTCTGAGGTCTTTATCAGCAGCCTGCTAGGCATGTCCGGAGAGTTGATCGAACACAGAGTAAGCCGATCAAAAATCTTCAGGCTCCCCGGCTCGCGCAAGATTCTTGCGTTGAGCGACATCTGAACGCGAGCACGAGCCTCTGTCCTGAGCACATAATAATAGAGACGGTCATCCACGCTGCTCAAACTCCCGGTGCGGCAATAAGTCCATAGCTTAGGCGGCGTTCTACCCCAAACTAGTAGAGTTCAACGCCAAGCGAACGGCGCGAAAAAGCCGCTTGCCCCAAGCTGCAGAACACTAAACAAGACCAAGTTTAGCACGCAAGCGCACCCCAGAAATCAACAAAATTTTAGAATCAAAGCACTAGTCCCCCCCCCTCACGCCTCCATCAGGCGCCAGTCCAGCGGATAGCGCGAGAGTTGCTCGAAACCGGTCTCGGTGATGACCACCTGTTCCTCCAGCTTGATCGAGAAATCCCCGCCCTCGGGGCTGATCAGCGCCTCGACGCAGAGGCACATGCCCGGCTCCAGCACGTAGTCGAAGGCCCCCGGCACCATCTGGTCGGGATAGGCCACGAGGGGCCACTCGTCGCAGAGGCCCACGCCATGCATCATGCAGCCGTATTTCAGCGCCTGGAACCGCTCGGGCAGCGGGTGGCAGGCGCGCGACAGGTCCTCGATGTTCACCCCCGGCCGCAGGAGCGCCATGTTGGCCGCGATATGCTCGGCCCCCAGCCGCATCGCCGCCCCCATGTCGGGCCGCGCCTTGCCCTCGCCGATCCACCAGGTCCGGCTGATGTCGCAGCACATCCCGTAGGGCCCGACGAGGTCGGTGTCGAAGGCGAGGATCTCGTCCTGCTGCACCACGCGCGGGCCGCATTCCTGGAACCACGGGTTGGTGCGCGGGCCGCTGCTGAGCAGCCGGGTCTCGATCCACTCGCCGCCGCGCCGGATGTTCTCGGCATGCAGCACCGCCCAGACGTCGTCCTCGCTCATGTCGCCCAGCGGCACGCCCGCCCGCGTCCGCGCCTCCATCTCGGCCATCGCCGCCTCGCAGGCATGGACCGCGCAGCGCATGGCCAGGATCTCGTCCGGACCCTTCACCGCGCGCGCCTTCTCGGTCAGCTCCTCGCCCGGCACGACCTCGAAGCCCTGCGCCTCGAGCGCGCGCAGCCCGTGCAGCATCACCTTGTCGACCGCCAGCCGCGTCATCCCCGGCGCGTGCGCGGCCAGCAACAGCCGCACCTCGTTGGAAAAGGCGTCGGCGGCCACGTCCACCTTGTCGCCCCGGTCGAAGTAGAACAGGTCCGCCCCCGAACGCTGTTCGCGCACCAAAGGGTTGATCCGGCTCAGGAACATCGCGTTCTTGTAGTCCCAGATCACCATGTAGCCGTCGGCGCAGACCAGCACGGCGCGGAACGGGTTGTGGGTGTTCCAGAGCTGCATGTTGGTCGAGTCGGTGGCATAGCGGATGTTCAGCGGGTCGAAGAGCAGCACGCCCGCGTAGCCGCGCGCCACCACCCCCTCGACCAGCCGGTTCAGCCGCCACTCCCGCATCGCGGTCAGGTCGGGCAGGGCGAGGCCCGCCGCCTCCCACTCGGCATAGGCCAGCCGCGTCGGGCCGATCTCCATCCGGTCGGCGTCGTTCTCCAGCCCGTCGCCCAGCCGCGCGCCCTTGGTCGGGTCGATCTTGCGGCGGTCGCGCATGTGCTCCGGGGCGCCGGCGGGCGAGAGGGGGGAGAGGGTCATCGGCGGCCTCGCGTCAGGGTCAGGGTTGGCTCAGGGTTGGCTCAGGGTTGGCTCAGGTCTGGGCGTGAGCGTCCCCGCCGGGACGGCCCCGGTCCCGCCCGGTTGCGACCTTGCGCGATGTCGCAAACGCGCGCTGGACCCGGGCGCGGGGCTCGGCCACTCTCGGCCCATGTTCGAAGACCCCGCCGCCCCGATCCTGCACGACCGCCTGCCCGAGGTGCCCTGGGACGCCGCCGGCACCCGCCGCCTGCCGGGCACGCAGCCGCTGGCGCTGGCGGACTGGCTGCGGGTCGACGCGGCCTTCGCCGCCCAGATGGCCCTGCGCGAGCGGCTGCTGGAGGCCACGCCCGACACCGTGCTGGCGGAGGCCGCGACCGGGCCTGCGCGCGAGATGCTGGAGACGGTGCTCGCCTGGCTGCCGCCGGGCTATCGCCGCGATGGAGACCGGGTGATCCGGCCGGACGGAGGGGCGGTGACGCTCGACCGCGACCGGCCGCTGGCGACGCTCGGGCGCCTGCATGTCGCGGATTTCTGCCTGATGGAGAAGACCGGGCCCGAGCACGTGCTGACCGCCGCGGTGCTCTGCTTTCCCGCCCGCTGGCGGCTGGCCGAGAAGCTGGGCCGCCCGCTGACCGCGATCCACGATCCCGTCCCGCCCTATGACGGGGAGATCGCGGCGCGGGTGCAGCGGATGTTCGACCGGATGCGCCCGGAGGCGCCGCTCTGGCGCGTGAATGCCGCGCTGACCGACGATCCGCGCCTCGGCCAGCCCGAGCCGAATCATGGCCGCCGGGTCGCGCCGACGGGGCGCGCGGGCTATATCCGCTCGGAACGGCAGGGGCTGGTGAAGCTGCCCCGGTCCGGGGCGGTGGTGTTCTCGATCGAGACGCGGGTGATCCGGCTCGGGGCGCTGAGTGCGGCACAGGCCGCGGCGCTGGCCGAGCATCCGATCACCGAGGCCGGCTGACCGCCGGGCGGGCGATGCCGCTTGCAAGCGGCATCGCGGCCTTGCAAGGCCGCGCCCCCGCTCAGACCTCGACGCCCGCGGCCCGCAGCATCAGCCGCAGGAGCCCGCCGCCCTCGGCCAGCACGCCGCCGACCGTCCGGCCGTAGATCAGCGCCTGCACCAGCGCCACCGCATGGACGGCCGCCATGAAGCTGCCCACCGTCAGCGCGCGCGGCAGGCTGCGCCCGAAGACCGTCGCCAGCGCCATCAGCGCCAGCCCGAAGGGAAACGCCACCAGGAGCAGCAGCACCGCGATGGCGTCGTGCAGCCGGTCGCCCAGCCGCGCCTCGCGCGCCTCGCGCGCCGCGCGGGCCTCGGCCTCCGCCTGCGGCACCTCTTCGGTCACCGCGGCGCGGAAGCTGGCCACCGGGTCGTTCGACAGATCGCTCATCCTCGTCACCTCGCCTGAAACCTCGGGCAGGCTAACCATGCGATCCGGGCAAAACCGGGGTGAAACCGCGGCGGGAAACGCAAAACGGGCGCCCGAAGGCGCCCGTTTCCCCGTCCGATCCCAGAGGGATCAGCAGGAGTAGTACATCTTGAACTCGACCGGGTGCGGGGTGTGCTCGAAGGCGTACACTTCTTCCCACTTGAGGGCCATGTAGCCCTCGAGCT
>JAUHZL010000354.1 GCA_030425945.1 Alphaproteobacteria bacterium
CGGGGTGAAGTCCTGCACGTCGCTGTTCGGGGCATAGACGATGTAGTCGACGGTTTCGGGGCTTTCGGTCGCGGTGGCGATCTCCGCGTCGATCCCGGCCTCTGCCAGCGCCTCGGTCAGGGGGGCTTCGTATTGCACCCAGCGCTCCGGGCGGGCGGCAAACAGGATCGTGACGGGCATGGGGCCTCCTTCGGAAACGGGCAGGTGAGGATCAGCGCGACCGCGGGCGGTGAACGTGCGCGCTCTGCACGAGGCCGAACCCCGCGAGGATCACCAGCATCGCCGACCCGCCGTAGCTGACCAGCGGCAGCGGCACGCCGACAACGGGCGCAAGGCCCATCACCATCGCCATGTTGATGGTGAAGTAGAGGAAGAAGGCGACGGTGATGCCCAGCACCAGAAGCGACGAGTAGCGGTCGCGCATCTTCAGGGCCGAGGTGATGCAGAACACGATGACCAGTGCATAGAGCACCAGCAGCGTGATCGCGCCGACGAAGCCGAATTCCTCGGCCAGCGTGGTGAAGATGAAGTCGGTGTGCTTCTCGGGCAGGAAGTTCAGGCGGCTCTGGGTGCCTTCCATGAAGCCGCGCCCGGTCCAGCCGCCCGACCCCAGCGCGATCTTCGACTGGGTGATGTGATAGCCCGCTCCCAGCGGATCGGTGGAGGGATCGAGGAAGGTGTCGATCCGGCGATACTGGTAGTCCTTCAGCAACTGCCAGTCGGTCCCGCGCGACGACATCACCGCCACGACCGCCCCGACGCCGCCCGCCGCCACCACCGCGAAGTAGAGCAGGTGGACCCCGGCGAGGAACATCACCGCCGCGCCCCCGATCAGCAGCAGGAGCGCGGTGCCGAGATCGGGCTGCACCAGCACCAGCGCGACGGGCACGAGGATGATCAGCACAGGCACCAGCACCCACAGCGGGTGCGAGACCTTGTCGACGTCGAGCCAGTCGTAATAGGCGGCGAGGAACATCACGAGCGTGATCTTCATCAGCTCGGAGGGTTGCAGCCGGATGAACCCGATGTCGATCCAGCGCTGCGCGCCCATGCCGATCGAGCCGAAGAGCTCGACCGCCAGCAGCAGGATCAGCGCCCCGCCATAGGCCAGCGCCGAGATGTTGCGCCAGATGTGGATCGGCACCATCGCCACCACGAACATCACCGCGAGGCCGAGGGCAAAGCGCTTCGCCTGCGGCTCGGCCCAGCGCGCGAAGTCGCCGCCCGCCACCGAGTAGAGCATCAGGAACCCGGTGCAGGCCACCGCCCCCAGAAGCAGGATCAGCGCCCAGTTCAGATGCAGGATCTTCGCCGGGCCGCTGGGAACGGTGCGGATGGAATACTCGAGATAGCTCATGCGCGGTCGCTCTGCCGGCTGGGCTGGACCGGGGCGCGCAGCACGAGTTCGTCCTGCTCGCGCGCGATCCGTGACCGCAGGTAGTCGGGATAGGCCGACAGCGGCGGGACCTCGCCGTACTGCACGCGCAGCAGGATATCGCGGGCGATGGGGGCCGCGACGGCCGATCCGCCGCCGCCATGCTCGACCACCACGGCAATCGCGTAGCGCGGGGATTCGGTCGGCCCGTAGCCGACGAACAGCGCGTGGTCGCGCCGCTCCCAGGGCAGGTCGTCGTTGCTGACCACCCCGCTCGCCCGTTCGGCGGCGGTAATGTTGCGGACCTGGCTGGTGCCGGTCTTGCCGCCGATCCGGTATTCGGACTCGACGACCCGGGCGCTGTAGGCGGTGCCGCTGCGCTGGTTCACGACGGCGTCCATCGCCTGCCGGATGCGCGTGAGGTGGGCCGCTTCGAAACCGAGGCTCTCGGGCGCGGGCCGGTCGAGGGGACGTCCGTCGACGGACCGGACCATGTTCGGCTGGACGTTCCGCCCCGAGACGAGGCGCGCCGCCATCACGGCCAGCTGCACCGGCGAGGCCAGCAGGAACCCCTGCCCGATGCTGGCGTTCAGCGTGTCGCCGATCAGCCAGGGCTCGCCCCGCGTGCGCTCTTTCCATGCCCGGTCGGGCATCAGCCCTTCGGCCACGGCGTTGATCGGCAGGTCATGCCGCACCCCGAGACCCAGCTTCTGGGCTATCGCACTGATCCGGTCCATGCCGACGCGCTGGCAGATGTCGTAGTAGTAGACATCGCAACTCTCGCGCAAGCTGTCGACGAGGTCCATCCGGCCGTGACCGCCGCGCTTCCAGCAGTGGAACCGCCGGTTGCCCAGATCGAGGTGCCCCGGGCAGAACACCCGCTCGTCCGGGGTGACGAGGCCATCCTCCAGCGCGGCCAGCGCGGTGACCATCTTGAAGGTCGAGCCCGGCGGATAGGTGCCTTGCACCGCCTTGCAGGCCAGCGGGCGATAGGGGTCGTTCAGCAGCCCGTTGAAATCGGTCGAGGAAATCCCGCGCACGAAGAGGTTGGGATCGAAGGACGGAGCCGACCCCAGCGCCAGAACGTCGCCGGTGGCGATCTCGATCACCACGGCGGCGGCGCTTTCGCCCGACAGCCGGGCCTCGACGTAGTTCTGCAGGGCGTAGTCCAGCGTCAGCTGCACGTCCGCGCCGGGCCGCCCCTCGACCCGGTCGAGCTCGCGCATGACGCGCCCCGCGGCGTTCACCTCGATCCGCTTGGTGCCGGCGCTGCCGCGCAACTCGGGTTCGTACTGCTTCTCGACGCCGGTCTTGCCGATCTGGAAGCGCGGGATCTGCAACAGCGGGTCCGGGTCCTCGATGTTCTGCAGATCGAAGTCCGACACCGGGCCGACGTAGCCGACGACATGCGCGAAATCGGCGTCCAGCGGATAGATGCGGGACAGGCCGACCTCGGGCGTGAGGCCGGGCAGCGCCGGGGCGTTGACGGCGACCTGGCTGAGCTGGTCCCAGGTCAGGCGCTCGGCCACGGTGATCGGCACGAAGGGCGAGCGGCGGAAGATCTCGCGGCGCAGCTTCTCGATCTCGTCCTCCGGCAAAGGCACGATCTCGGCGAACCGCGCCAGCACGAGGTCCACGTCCCCGGCATCCTCGCGGACGATGGTCACCCGGTAGTTCGGCTCGTTCCCGGCGAGGAGGACGCCGTTGCGGTCGAAGATCAGGCCGCGCGCCGGGGGCAACAGGCGGATGTTGATCCGGTTCTCCTCCGCCAGCAGGCGGAACGTCTCGGCCTGGTCGACCTGCAACTGGTGCATCCGCCAGCCAAGCAGCGCCATGATACTGGCCTGCGCGCCGCCCAGCATGGCGGTGCGTCGCGTGATCCCCGTCACGCTCTTCTGGATTTCGCGTTCGCCGCGGCGCATGGATGTTCCTAGAACCCGAAGCCGGACTGCGGGTCCGGACGTCTGACACGCAGGATAAGGACCGAGACCACCGCGACAAGGGGGTAGGCCAGAAGCGTGAACAGCACCTCGATCACGACGGCGCCAGCCGAGGGGCGCGGCG
>JAUHZL010000355.1 GCA_030425945.1 Alphaproteobacteria bacterium
TGCGCGAGGTGGTCGAGGAGCAGGTCAGCGTCAGGTCGCCCGCGCCGGACAGGCCGGTGACGGTTTCGCGCCGTCCGCCAAGGGCTTCGGCGAGGCGCTTCATCTCGTCCATGCCGCGGCTGATGAGGGCGGCGCGGGTGTTCTCGGCATAGCCCGCGCCGGTCATCATCCCGCAGGCCAGCGCGATGACGTTCTTGACGGCGCCGCCGATCTCGACCCCGGTCAGGTCGTCCGAGATGTAGGGCCGGAACCCGTCCGAGCCGAACGAGACCGCGAGGCGGGCGGCCGGGCTTTCCTCCGGGTGGACGAACTCCCGCGGGGCATGGGGAAAGGCGATGGTGGCGGCGGTCGGATGGCCGAGCGCGGTCTCGCGGGCGAAGGTCGGCCCCGAGAGCGCGCCCACCGGGTGGCCCGGCAGCGCCTCGGTCAGCACCTCGGACAGCAGGAGGCCGCTCTCGGCCTCGATCCCCTTGCAGCAGAGCACCAGCGGAATGCCCTCGGGCAGGTGGGGGCGCAGGCGGGCGGCGGTCTCGCGCAGGACGCGGGAGGGGGTGACGATCAGCACGGCCTCGGCGGGCGCGAGCGCCGCGGCAGGATCGGCGGTGACATCGAGGAGGTCGGGCAGCGGGATGCCGGGCAGGTAGCGGGCGTTCTCGCGGGCTCGGGTCATCCGGGCGGCCTCGTCGGCGTTCCGGCCCAGGAGCCCGACCCGGCGGCCCGCGTGGGCGGCAACGATGGCGAGGGCTGTGCCCCAGCTTCCGGCCCCCACGACGGCAAGGCGGTCATAGGGCAGCGGGCGCGGCAGGCGGCGGGAGGGTTGGAACGGGCTATGCATCATCCGGCCGCCGGGAGGGGCGGGCCACGGGCCTCATGTCTTGTTGATTACCCCACTTAGGATAGGGAGATCGCCGCGGGGATCAAGGTTTTTCTGCGGCGCGGCGTCGGGCGGGGGGTGGCGGGGGTCAGCCTGCCGCCTGCGCGCGCCAGGTGGCGGGGGGGACGCCGGTCCAGCGGCGGAAGGCGCGGGTGAAGGCGGAGGGCTCGGAAAACCCCACGAGGTAGGCGGTCTGGTTGACCGAGACCTTGCGCGCCGAGAGGTAGTCGAGCGCCATCCGGCGGCGCAGGTCGTCGTGGAGCGCGGCGAAGCTGGTGCCCTCGTCCCGCAGGCGGCGGTAGAGGGTCTGGCGGCTCATGCCCAGATCGGCGGCGACGGTGTCGGCGGAGACATCTCCGGTGTGCAGGCGCGGCAGCAGGTGCGCCTCGATCCGGGCGGCCAGCGTGCCGGCGGCGTCGAGGTCGGCCAGCAGCCGCTCGGCCCGCTCGGTGAACAGGCCGAAGACGTAGTCGGTCGCCCCCTCGAAGGGTGTCTCCAGCCAGCCGGGATCGATCAGCAGCGCATTGCGCGGGGCGGAGAAGGTCACCGGCAGGGCCAGCAGCCGGGCATAGGCCTCGGCATGGGCGGGCGCGGGATGGGTCACTTCCAGCCGCTTGCCGAAGGGGCGGCCCGGAAACTCGCGGGCGAACTCGCCGACGAAGCGCCCGAAGGCCATCTCGGTGAGGCCCGGAAAGGCGTTCGGATCGGGGCGCAGGTCGACGATCCAGACGCCCTCCGGCCCCGGCTCGACGGCGAAGCGCGGCCCGGCCTGCCCGGCGTCCACCTCGACCATCAGCCGGGCATAGCGGTTCAGCTGGCGCAGCGCCTCGGCCATCGTCGGCGCGGCGTGGACGATCAGCCCGACGATCGAGATCCGGTCGAGCCGCGTGCCTGTGGCGTAGTCGAGCAGGAAGGCCGGATCGGCGGTCGCGCGGGCGGCGGCCCCGGTCAGCCGATGGAACGCGGTCATCGACACGCGGCCGTCGGGATCGCCGAGCGCCGCGTCGCTCAGGGTGGCGGCGGCCAGCAGGGCGGTGCGGTCGGCCCCGCGCGCGGTCGCATGGTCGAGCACCGCGCGCGCGATCCCGGCGGCGACACTGCCGGGCAGATCGGACGGCGCGGGCGGGCTGGGCATGGCGTTCCTTTCCCTCTGTCGAAAGGGGGTAGGCAGTTTGGCACGCAAAGCCAATCCCCTGTTACCCACGGTCATGGGCGCAGCGCCCCGCCTGCCCTATCCCCCGGCCCCGACAGGCGGCGCGGAGGGACCGGGCCGCGCGATGCGAAAGGGACAAGACATGCGTTTCGAGACCTTCGGCGGGATTGCCGCCCTCCTCTGTGCGGCCACCTACGTGGCAGGCTTCGCGCTGATGCTGGGGCTGCTCGCCCCCTCGGGCTACGGCCAGCCGGGCGCGACGGCGGCGGACATCGTCGCCTTCCTCGTCGAGCACCGGACCCTGATGCTGCTCTGGAACGGCACGATCTACATCCTGAACGCGCTGCTCCTGTCGGCGCTGGCGGTGGCGCTGGGACGCACGCTCGCCCCCGGCGCGCCGGGGCTGGCGGCCTGGGCGCAGGCGGTCGGCCTGATCTGGGCCACGCTGGTGCTGGGCGCGGGCATGATCGCCAACGTCGCCGTCGCGCAGGCCGCGGCCCTCTACCCCACCGACCCCGAGGGGGCGGCGACGCTGTGGCGGACGCTTCATGCCGTCGAACTGGGCCTCGGCGGCGGCAACGAGATCGCGGGCGGCGTCTGGGCGCTGCTGGTCAGCCTCGCGGGGCGGATCACCGGGCGGTTCGGCCTCGCACTGGCGGCCTTCGGGACGGTGATCGGCGCGTCCGGCCTCGCGACGGTGCTGCCGGTCGCCGGGGACACCGCGGGCGTGATCTTCGGGCTGGGCTACATCGGCTGGTTCGCCTGGGTGGGCGTTGTCCTGCTGCGCCGCCCCGCGATCCGTCCGGCCCGGCCCGTGGTGCGCCCCGAGGCCGCCTGAGGCCGCGCACGGTTCGGGATTGTTCATATCTGCGCGGCATGTTCAAAAGGGACATGCCGACAGCCCCGGACCGACCCCGATGAGCGAGACCGAGACCAAGCCCGACGCGCCGGACTACACGGTGCCCCCGGTCTCGCGGGCGATCGCGGTCCTGCGCCACATCGCGGCGGGCAACCGCTGCCGCAATTCCAGCCAGACCGCCAAGGCGCTGGGGATCAACCGCACGACGCTGATCCGGCTCCTGGCGACGCTGGAGGCGGAAGAGATGATCGACGCCCTGCCCGACGGCGGCGGCTATCGGCTCGGGACCTCGCTGATCGCGCTGGCCGCGCAGGCGCTGAACGAGCGCGGCATCCTCCAGATGGCCCGCCCCGTGCTGCGCGACCTCGTGGATCGGCTGAACCTGTCGGCGCATCTCGGCATCATCGACGGGCGCGAGATCGTCTACCTCGCCCGCGAGACGCCGAACTCGCATCTCGCCAGCACGGTGCGCGAGGGCACCCGCCTGCCCGCCCATGCCACCACCATCGGGCGCATCCTGCTGGCGGAACTGCCGCTGGC
>JAUHZL010000356.1 GCA_030425945.1 Alphaproteobacteria bacterium
TCGACTTCGAGCGGCTGATGTTCCTGCTGTTCATCGTGCCGGTGATCCTGCTGTTCTTCGCGATCTTCGGCAGCATGGGCGGCTGGGCCGGGCGACGCACCGGGTCGGCCGGGGCGACGGGCGTGGCGCTGGGCCTGATCCTCGCCTGGGCGCTGGGCGTCACCTTCCCGATGTTCGCCAGCGTCTAGGGTGCGATCCAGCGGCCGGACCAGCCCCCTGCCGCGGTGAAGACGGCCCGGCGGTGGCGGTCGGGACCGAGGTGCAGCGTCTCGATGCGGAGCACGTCGAGGAGAAGGACGCAGAAATGGTTCGCCGGGTCTTCCGTTTCCCCGTGCTCCTCCGGGACTGCAAGCACCTTTCCCGGAGGCGGGAATCCGGCATAGACCCGGCGGGCGGGTTCCGGGACTTGGGCGAAACGCCCGCGCCCGTCCTCCCCGCTGAGACAGGACGCTAGAGCGTTAATGCGTATCTGACAATCAGCTTTTGCATCCCATACGTGCATTGCGATTCGAGGTTCGCGCCTAATGTGCAACACCTTGGCGCTGCGAACGTCCGTGTGCACGTCCAGTTGCGCCTCGGACCGGCGCGCCGCCCTCAGGACAACCGTCCGCATCTCCGGCCCTTCGGGGCCGACGGTCGCCAGGGTCGGGTGTCGCGCGGCGGCGCGGCGGTCGGCCACCCCGCGCGCGAGGCGCTGCCAGACCTGGTCGAGCGTGCCCTCGAGGCTGTGGAAAGGATCAGGGGTCATAGCCGGTCATCTCCAGGTAGCCGCGCCCGGCATGGCTGCCGGTGATCGCGACGGGTCCTTCCCAGTAGGGCGTCAGCGTCGCCATCCACGCGGCGTCGTAGAGCGCGGTCAGGGTCACGTCGAGCGCCCGCGCGGGCAGTTCGATCCGCCAGTCCACCGGCACGTCCCGACCGGCCACGCGCGCGCTGCGCAGCGGTGTGAAGCGCAGCGCGTTCGGCGCGAGCGGCGTGGGCGTGCCGTCTGGGGCGATCCAGGTGCCGCTTGTGTAGCCACCGCCGCCGCGGTCGCGCAGCCGGAAGCCCATCAGCCGGGCGCCGTCGTCGAACACGAGCGAGATCCAGTCCCAGCCGGTCTGGTCCGGATCGAGCGGTTGGCTGGACCATTCCCGGTCGAGCCACGCCTGCCCGGTGACCCGCACCGGCCCGTCCGGAAGCTCCAGCGTCCCGCTGACGCGATAGAACGGCTGCGAATAGTACCAGCTTGCCTGTCCGCTGGCGGACTTGACCGAATAGCCGTCGTCGCCCTGCGGAACCAGCGGTCCCTCCGCCGCGAGGTCGAGGTCATAGGAAAACTCGTCCCCCCGCGCGGCCAGCCGGACCCGGTCGAGCGCATCGGCGGTGCCCGCTGTCCCGGTCATCCGCCAGTCGTCGATCCACGCCTCGAACGGCGCTGCCGTCACCCCGGCCTGCCCGATCCCGTCGCGGGCGAGGCGCTCGGCCACGAAATGCCGCCCGGGCGTGGTCAGCGCCGCGTGGCCCATCCAGATCTGCGGGCTGTCCCATCCCGTCGTCCGGCGGGGTTCCAGCGCCGAGCGGAACAGCGTCCACTGGATACCGTAGGCGCGCCCGTCCTCGCCGGTCAGGGTCGCGGTCAGGTACCACCACTCGATCCGGTAGTCGGGGTGCGGGCCGTGGTCGCGGGGAAAGACCAGCGGCTGCCCGCGCTCGGGGCGGGTGAACCCTTCGCCCGCGTCGGTGCCGAGCCCGGCGAAACCCTGCGCCGAGGCAGCCGGGGCGAGAAGGACGAGCGACAGGACGAGGGCGAACGCTCTAACGATCATGGGCGAACACCTTCAGCAGGTCGGCCGGTGGCGTGCGGGCAAGACGGCGCACCGGCCAGAGGGCCGCCAGCAGGGCCGCGCCCAGCGCCAGCGCGCCCAGCACCGCCCATTGGCCGGGGAAGAGGAACATCGGCAGGCGCCAGCCGAAGGCCTCGACATTCACGACCGCGAGCAACGTCCACGCCATGGCGAGGCCCACCGGCAGCGCGTAGACCGCCGTCAGCGCCGCGAGGATCGCCGCGCGCGCCAGTTCGATCCGGGCCAGCCGCGCCCGCGTCAGGCCCAGCGCCCAGACCGGGGCCAACTGCGGCAGGCGCATGGCGGCCAGCGTCAGGAAACTGGTCAGCAGCGCGAAGCCGGCGACGCCGAGGGTCAGCACGTTCAGCGCGCCCGAAACGGCGAAGGTGCGTTCGAAAACGCCCAGCGAGAAGCGCTTGACCGCTGCCTGGTCGATCATCAGCGCGTCGGGCAGCCCGAACCGCTCCGAGATCGCGGCCCGCAGCGCGGGGATCGCCTCGGGCGCGATCCGGACCGCCATGCCGAGGCGTGGTGCATCGGGATAAAGCGCTGTGAAACGGTCGGGCGACAGCATCACCTGTCCTTTGGGATTGCCGTAGTCGGAATAGACGCCCACCACCGGCGCGGACAAGCCGGACAGGTCGAGACTGTCGCCGAGGTCCAGCCCGGAGCGACGCCAGAGCTGCTCGTTGATCAGCAGGCCGGTGCCGTCGGCGACGCGGTCCCAGACCTGCGGATCGGCCCGCAAAAGGGGCCAGTTGTCGCGGTAGGTCGGGTGATCGGCCACGGCATAGACCTCGCCCGGGGCCCCGGCGAGCGGTTGCGCCGCGCGCCAGATTGGCAGGACTGCCTCGGCCCGTGGCACCAGCAGGGCGCGGATCGCGTCAGCCTCGTCCTGCGTGCGGCCGGTGACGTAGAACTCGGACGCGAGGCGCTGGTCGAGCCAGCCGGTGAAGGTCATCCGGAAGCTGGAGACCATCGTGCCGACACCGATGTTGGCGGCCAGCGCCAGCATCAGCGCCATCAGGGCGAGGCCGAGACCCGGCACCTGCTGCCGGGTGTCGGCCAGCACCCACTGACCCAGCACGCTGCGCGTCCGCCGGGCGGCCAGCGCCAGCAGCCCGGACAGGAGCGGCGGCAGGGCGAGGGCGGCGCCCAGCAGCAGGCAGGCGAGCAGGACAAAGGCCGCGATCAGGCCCGAGGCGGTCAGGGCAATGACGCCTGCGAGGATCAGCAGCAGCGCGGCCACCCCGGCCTGCACCGCCAGCCCGCGGTCCGAGGCGCGCAGCCAAGCGCGCGGTTGCGCGGGGGCGAGGACCGGCAGGCGCAGCATCCGCCACAGACCCTGCGCCGCGGCGGCGAACGCCCCGGCCAGCGCCAGGCCAAGCCCGGCGAGCGCCCATGCGGGGCGAAGCGTCAGCGCGCCCGTCACCTCGGCCCCGTAGAGCCCGCGCAGGGTGGCGGCGACGTCCGGCAGCAGCAGCGCGGCCACCAGCGCGCCGAGGCCGAGGCCGATCCCCCCGGCCAGCAGCGCCAGAAGCGTGACCTCCGCCGCCAGCAGGCCGA
>JAUHZL010000357.1 GCA_030425945.1 Alphaproteobacteria bacterium
GCGATGGGCAGGGCCGCGACGGTCTTGACGCGGCGCGGTGCGCGCGCCATCCCGCCTGCATGCTGATCTACAAGATATTCCGCGCCCCCGAGTGGCAGGCGCTGCAGGCGGCGGGCGAGACCGCGGGGGCCCCGATCGACCTGTCGGACGGGTTCATCCATTTCTCGACCGCCGAACAGGCCGCCGAGACCGCCGCGAAGCATTTCGCGGGCGTCGAGGGGCTGTGGCTGGCCGCGGTCGAGGCCGACGCCCTGGGCGACGCGCTGAAATGGGAGGTGTCGCGCGGCGGCGCGCTCTTCCCGCATCTCTACCGCAGGCTGGCGCTGGCCGAGGTCGCCTGGTGCGAACCGCTGCCGCTGACGGACGGCGCGCACGTCTTCCCGGACCGGATGGCATGAGCACGATCGAGCGGCTGGGCCTGCGCGTCCTGCGCGCCTTCGATCCCGAGACCGCGCACGGGCTGGCGCTGGCGGCGCTGCGCGCGCGTCTTGCCCCCCTGCCCGGCCCGGTCACCTCGGACCGGCTGAAGACGCGGCTCGCCGGGCTGGCGCTGCCGAATCCGCTGGGCCTCGCGGCCGGGTTCGACAAGAACGCGGTCGCGCTGGGGCCGCTGCAACTGGCGGGGTTCGGGTTCCTCGAGGTCGGCGCCGCGACGCCGCGCCCGCAGGCCGGCAACCCCAAGCCGCGCCTGTTCCGGCTGAGCGAGGACCGCGCGGCGATCAACCGCTTCGGTTTCAACAACGAGGGGGCGGCGGCGATCGGCGCGCGTCTCGCCGCGCGGCCCGCGGGCCTGCCGGTCGGGCTGAACCTCGGGGCGAACAAGGACAGCGCCGACCGCGCCGCCGACTTCGCGGAGGTGCTGCGCGTCTGCGGTCCGTCCTGCGATTTCGCCACCGTCAACGTCTCGTCGCCCAACACCGAGCGGCTGCGCGAGTTGCAGGGTCCGGCGGCGCTGGAGGCGCTCCTGGCGGGGGTGCTGGCGGCGCGCGCGGAACTGGTGCACCCGCTGCCGGTCTTCCTGAAGATCGCGCCCGACCTGACTGACGCCGACCTCGCCGATATCGCCGCCGTGGTCCGCGCCAGCGGCATCGACGGGGTGATTGCCACCAACACGACGCTGGCGCGCAGCGGGCTGCGCTCGGGGCATCACCTCGAAAAGGGCGGCCTGTCCGGCCAGCCGCTGTTCGAGCGCTCGACGCGGGTGCTGGCCAAGCTGTCGGCGCTCCTGCCGGGCACGCCGCTGATCGGGGTCGGCGGGGTCGGCTCGGCCGCGCAGGCCTATGCCAAGATCCGGGCCGGGGCCACGGCGGTGCAGCTTTACACGGCGCTGGTCTACGAGGGGCTCGAGCTGATCCCGCGCCTGCTGGAGGAGCTGGACGCGCTGCTGAAGGCGGACGGGTTCGGCAGCGTGGCCGAGGCAGTCGGCACCGGACGCGAGGACTGGGAATGAGCGACACGATCACGATCTGGCACAACCCGCGCTGCTCGAAGTCGCGCGAGACGCTGAAACGGATCGAGGCCGCGGGCCACGCGCCGGTGGTGCGGCTCTACCTCGCCGATGCGCCGGGCGCGGACGAGATCGCCGCCGTGCAGGCCATGCTGGGCGTGCCGCTGGTGCAGATGATGCGCGTGAAGGAGGCCGCCTTCCGCGACGCCGGGCTGTCGAAGGACAGCGCCGAGGCGGACCTGCTGGCCGCGATGGTGGCGCACCCGGTGCTGATCGAGCGGCCGGTGGTGATCCGGGGCGGACGCGCGGTGATCGGCCGCCCGCCGGAGGCGGTCGACGCGCTGCTCTGAGCGGCGTCAGCCGTCGGCGAGTTCGCGCACCGTCTCGAAGTCGAAGTCGCTGCGCTCGGTCAGCGAGCGGGCGACATCCTCGCGCCCGATCTCGCGGTACATGCGCAGGATCTGGACGTGGGTGTACTCGGTGCCGACTCCCCAGCTGACCATCGTCTCGTAGATCTCGCGCGCCTCGGCCTCGCGGCCCAGCATCATCAGCAGGCGCGCCTTGCCGGCCATCAGCCGGACCTGTCCGTGGCCGGGGGTCAGCGCCTTGTCCATCTCGGCCAGCGCGGCCTCGAGGTGGTCGCGTTCGCGGCGCAGGGCCTCGGCGACCATCAGGTGAACCTCGATGAAGTCGTGGTCGATCTCGGCCAGCTTGAGGTGCAGCGCCAGCGCCTCGTCCTTGGCCTTGATCCGGTGCAGGCGGTGCCCGAGTTCGGCCAGGTAGCAGGGGTGCCGCGGGGCCAGTTCGCAGGCGTGGTGCAGGGCGCGCAGGGCGGCGCCCTCGTCCTCGCGCTGGAAGAGCACGTCCGACAGCCGCTTGTGGTAGAGGGCGCGGTCCGGCACCTCGGTCACGGCGCGGGTCTGCGCGGCCAGCGCGGCCTCGGTGTCGCCGAGCGCCAGGTCCATCACGCCCTGCGCGCTGGCCAGCGCCACGCTGCCCTCCATCTTGGAGAAGGCGGTGGCGATCATCTCGCGGGCGCGCTCGATCTTCGACTTGTTCGAGAAGGCGCGGTTCAGGCGCTTGCCGTGGACCAGCCGCCAGTCGCGCACGGTCAGTTCCCACGGGTGGAAGAGCTTGCGCCCGTCGGCGTCGACGCCCTGCGGGGCATGGGCGTTCAGCGCGTCGAGCGCGGGCTTGCCGGCGGGAAAGACGTTGCCCTTCTCGCGCACGAGGTCGGGGTCGAAGGGATAGAAGCTGTCGGGGTCGATCACCCCGGCGGTCAGCGCGAGGTTGGCGACGCCGTGGATCATCGGGTCGAGCGGGCGGAACCACGCGGCGGTCAGCAGGTGGCTGCGGGCGACGTCGAAGTGCCCTGCCTCCAGCCGCGCCAGCGCGGCGTAGCCGTTCACCACCGCCATCGAATCGTCGACGTAGACCGGGCGCTCGTAGGCCATCGCGCGCACGCGGTTGCAGTAGGCGAGGTCGCCCGAGGACACCGACAGCTCGCACAAAAGCTGGTAGGCGAAGGACTTGTCGAGCCCGGCCTCCATGTAGTCGCGGATGATGCGCTTGGCGCGGCCCGGATTGCCGACCGCGTTCTGGCGCTGGATCATGAAGTGCAGGCTCTGGCCCACGTCGCCCATGTTGAGAAAGAGCGCCGAGCGGTCTTCCAGCCGATCCGACAGCAGGTCGAGCGCGGCGGCCCGGTCGATGGGCTTCAGCGCGTCCTGCACCGCCTCCAGCGTGCCGCCACCGATGGTCCGCGCGGTCTGCGAGAAGGCACTTTCGGGCGGGCCGTAGATCCGGGCGCAGCGCGACATGGCGTAGAGTTCGAGGAAGTCGCGCGCGCCCAGCGTCAGGTTCGACTGCCCGAGCAGGTCGTCGAAGGACACCACGCGGTCGCTGCGGGCCTTCAGCCGGGCGACCTCCTGGGGCGTGTC